>NZ_JAVRCP020000034.1:0-65271 GCF_034530675.2 Nostoc sp. DedVER02 | reverse complement strand
GATAAGACCAAAACACTTGTAGAGACGGCGATTTATCGCGTCTCGAAAACCAAAATTTTTGATCAATAGCCCTTAACCCAAGCGTATTGGCTCATAAAATAAATGGCAAAAGAATTAGGGTGAGCTTACATAAGTAAGCTCACCCTAACTTTTATTTAATTTTGACTTCTCATTGGAACTTTTGAAATATAGAGAAAATCAAGCAAATCTTACCGAGTTAAGATTGATATCTCTAATAAGATTGCTTTACGCTTTGCAACTTATCGTTCTTACGCTTGCGAAGAAACATACCACCTACAGCCAACATACCTAAAGTAACACTAGGTTCAGGAACAGACTTAGGATCAAAACCTGTAAATTTGTCAGTTCCTGCATGGAAAGAATGGTTGTCACTTTCAAATCCACCACCACCAGTTTGGGTAATGACAATCTTGTTGAAAATATCGTTGCTACTATCTGAGTAGAAGTGAAGATACCCATTTCCTTCACCACCATGCTGTGATGCACGAATTGGTGCAACTGGGTTTACATCCTCTGTTGTAAATGATTTTATCAGAGTATCGCCATTGTAGAAGGAGAACATATTGCCAGAACTGATAGCTCCCCAGTCAATTCCAAAGTAATTCAGGGAACTGCCAAGGCTAATTGTGACTTTATCGCCGCTAAAAACTGCCAGATATTTCCCATCATTGACTTCACCATTTGCTCCAGCCGGTGCCCATACATCTGATCTAACACTGCTGCTTCCACTGGTGTTCTCAAATGAGTATTGAGCGAAACCAGTGGTTGGTGCTTGACCATTATTGAAGTCAATAGTTGTCGTACCCGAAAGCTTACTAAACTCAGAAAAAGCACCTTGGTTAGTTTCTCCATTAAGTCCTGCAATGCCGGTTGTAACTTGGAAGGAAATAGCCTGAGCAGAACCGGCGTAGACAAATGAGGAGATTGCAGATAAAGATAGAGCAGCGATGCAAGCGATTTTTTTAATAGACATTTTTTTGGGAACTTGTAATTTTTTGGGTTGAACAATTCGTTGTGCGACTTGAATTAAGTATGTGCTGTCTTCCCAAAGAAGAATAGGATGAAAATACTGGATTTATATTTTCTGAAAAATTGATGTTTTTGGTAAATAATTTGATATGTCTTCAGTAAGGTAATAAGTGTTTTTGCGTTATAAGAACCTATAAATTAGCTGTTCTTCATCTGAAGATAAAAAAGCTGTAAAGGTTAAAATAGGCATATTAAGAAATTGTATTTTCAGGTTTTGTCCTTGTTAAGGACTAATAAAGATAAATGGACGGTTTTTAAGAACCATTTTTCCTGATAGATATAGATACAGCAGAGTTCAGAAGTCAAACAGCCTAGACACAAGCTTTTGAGACTTAGGTTGTAGGTTGTGTACAACACTCAAATTCACGGGATACATGGTTATTGCTGTTGATTTTAAGATTTTTCCCTTGCTCTGGCTGCTCTTGTTTCTCCAATCAACTGTGCCACCTAGTTTTTTGACATAGGTAGTAACATGAACTAAACTACCTCTCAATACGGTTTGGTTAAGCTCCTTTGCCTACGGCAACCACCTTAATAAGGTGGGTCTGGGGGGGAATGGCACTAAGAAAAGGTAAAATCGTTGAGGCTCTTGGGTGCAGAGGAGCAAAGGAGCAGGGGAGAAAGAAGAAATTTTAGGCATTGCGTTCAGATATTTAGAAATTCCCCTCAGCCCCCCTGCCCCTGGAGCATCCTTACGCCGCGTAGCCTTCAGCTTAACTTAGTGCCATTGGGGTCTGGGGGATATTGAAAAGATTAAAACGTTAACCGAAACGTATTAAATTACTTCTTGACAATTAATAAAAGAACCTCGATCAATGCATCCGACTGAAAAAGCTACTTTCTCTACTCGCGTTATCGGTTTAATTAGTGGCACATCTGTAGATGGCATAGACGCTGCGTTGGTAGAAATTTCCGGTACAGAATTGGATCTCAAAGTGGAGTTGCTAGCTGGGGCAACATATCCTTATCCAGCTGAACTCAGAGAAAGAATATTAGCAGTTGGTGCAGGTATTGCGATTTCAATGGCAGAATTAGCAGAAATAGATGATGCGATCGCTATTGTCTTTGCCCAAGCCGCTCAAAATATTCAAATTGGTCATCAGCCAGCTAGTCTTATTGGCTCCCACGGTCAGACGGTTTATCATCAACCACCTGGAGGAAGAGGGGAGCATAAGAAGAGAGAAATCTTAATTTCTGACTCCGTTATCGCTAACAGCACTCCCTTGGGTTACAGTCTCCAACTAGGGCGCGGTGCATTAATTGCCCATCTTACGGGCATTACAACTGTCAGCAACTTCCGCGTTGCTGATATCGCTATTGGTGGTCATGGTGCGCCTCTCGTGCCTAGAGTAGATGCCTATTTGCTCAGTCATCCTGAACAAGGGCGTTGTATTCAAAATATTGGTGGCATCGGTAATGTAGCTTATATTCCGCCTCGTCATGGCGACTGGCTTTCAAAAATTCGTGCTTGGGATACTGGCCCAGGAAATAGTCTGTTGGATCTGGCGGTGGAACATTTAAGCGCTGGGGCTAAAACTTATGATGAAGATGGCAATTGGGCCGCAAGTGGTACTCCTTGCCATCCTTTGGTAGAACAATGGCTCAACCAAGACTATTTTCATCTACCGCCGCCCAAATCTACTGGTCGAGAGTTATTTGGTGTGACTTACCTGCATCAATGTTTTAAAGATGCTGAAGCATACCAACTCAATGCTGCTGACATACTGGCAACTCTGACGGAACTGACAGCTGCTTCAATTATTCATAGTTACCGCGCTTTTTTGCCAAAAATGCCACAACGGGTACTATTATGTGGCGGTGGTAGTCGCAATCTCTATTTGAAACGTCGATTAGAATTTTTATTGGCATCAATTCCAGTTTTGACTACAGATGAAGTTGGTTTGAGTGCAGATTTTAAAGAAGCGATCGCTTTTGCAGTTTTAGCCTACTGGCGGCATTTGGGTATTCCTGGCAATCTACCTACTGCTACTGGCGCACCTCAAGAAGTGCTTTTGGGAGAAATTCACCAAAGTCACTCCTGAATCTTGAGACAAAAACGATAAAAAATTTCTTCATTCTTCACTTAACACGGGCTAAAGGCCCCGCTATCCATGTACAGCACTGCTATAACTGTAGTCTTGGTAGCACTAGATCGAGACAGGAATATATAAGGTGGCTCATACTTTTTTATTGGAACCAGGACGCTGGGCAATGCAAGGAAATTGGCTGGAACGTAATGGTATGCCAATCAGCGTCAAGGGAATGACTTTGGTAGCTTGGAATCGAGATAACTGGTTCACTATGGCAACTAAGCTGATATTTCCTGGTAGCGATCGCTCAGAAATCTCTTTACAATACAAGGGACGACTACATGAGGGAGAGCGTCAGTATACTTTTTTGTTACAACATAATATTTTGGGACAAGTTGAAGGTGAAGGCTGGATTGGTCTAGACACTATTGTGCAGCGTTACTGGGTAATAGGCGATCGTCAGCGTCGTAGTGGCTTTGAAACCCTACACCGAATTTCAGAAGATAAATATTATCTCAGTAGTGGTATCTTGGCTGGTCATTTTTTAACTAACACAATGGAAGTTAGCTTAGAGCGTCAGTCAATCTAAGAACAATACTGCCTCAATGTTTTTTGTATAGTCTGGGAGCCTTCTACTTAAATAACCTTTAAAGCACTGATTTACCAACATTTAATATCTCCTCATACCTGACCTTAAGGAGTCATTTCTTTTCACCGACCTCTTGAGTTGTATATAGCAATACGGTTCAGTTAAGGCTTAACTCTTTATCAAAGTCAATTTTTTAACGAACTGCATTCGCGTAGTGTCTCGTTAGAGAAGGACGCAAAGTACACAAAGGAAGAGAAGGAAGAAATTCTTAACTGAACTGTATTGTTGTATATAGGACAAACGCAGTGATAGGAAATACTAAATATCGATGGTTTGAAAAACAATATCTTTCGTAAGCTAAATTTATGAAGTGTCCTGACAACATATATGTTGTATTTAGCACTTATGAATGATTAATAAAAAGATGAAACGACGTGTTTACATTGATACACGACATAAATTTTTTGTCCGGCGCGTAAATCTTAGTATAGTATAAGAAAAGTTTTTAAATTATGCTGTCAAGATTTTAGCATTTTTACGGAACTATGTAGCCTGGAGTTCAGTTTCATGAATCCTAAAGTCTCTGTTATTATCCCTGCTTACAATACCGAAGCGTATATTGCAAAATCTATAAAATCCGCTTTAGAGCAAACGCTCAATGACATTGAAGTTATTATCGTCGATGATGGTTCAAGCGATAAAACTGTAGAAGTAGCTAAAAGTTTTACTGACCAACGTCTCAAAGTAATAGTGAATCAAGAAAATCTGGGGGCTTCTGCTGCGCGTAATCGTGCCCTCAAAGTAGCCCAAGGAGAATGGGTTGCTGTTCTTGATTCAGATGACTGGTATGCTCCCGAAAGATTAGAAAACCTTGTGTTGCTGGCAGATAAAACAAATGCAGACATGATTGCTGACGATCTTTATTTAATCCAAGATGGCGCAGCATCTCCTTGGAGTACATTGATTGAAGAAAGTGGAGAACGCATAGATAAGATTTTCCAAATTGATATCGTTTATTTTGTAGAAACTGATGTCTATGGGCAACCAGGGTTGCATTTTGGTTTAAGCAAGCCTCTATTTAAACGCGATTTTTTGGTTAAGCACGGCATCAAATACGATGAGGACATCAGGATGGGTCAAGATTTTTGGATCAACATGAAATGCTTAATCGAAGGAGCCCGCTTTTTTATTGAGCCAAAACCCTATTATTTTTACCGCTCACGCCCTGGTTCTCTTGTATATCAAAGCCCATTGCCACGCCTAAATCAATACTGTAAAGCTACTAACTATTTCATGCAACAAGAGGTTGTGAAAAAAAATCCAGCTTTAATGCACGCTCTGTATAATAATCTTACAGCCTATAATAAAAATCTAGCTTACTTTCAAGTTGTTATGCCTATAAAGCAAAGAAAATGGTTAACAGCATTAATAGAAATCTGGAAAAATCCATACTTTTTTTCTGAATTTATTTCCCGATTGAGCCATATTATTAAGCGTCGGATTCAATACTATATAATGGGCAATAAATCAGTTTTTGATATTTCTTATAATTTAGGGAGAAAGCGAAAATCTCCCAATTAGTAGTACTATAGTTCGCTCTAACAATATCCTTAAGTATTAGAATTATCCTGAAAGTTAAAACCTGTTCAGGTAATAATGATTTGTAACCATCCCTAGATACAAAACAAATTATCCTACTAATTATATGTGAGGCTGCACTTTATTTCCGTAGGGGTAATATCCTACCAAAAGCTGCTTTACATCTAGATGAATTGCCCCTACAGTTTGTAGTTTTGCATCGGAACGTGTTCACCTTGAAAGGGCTACACTCAGCATTGATTATACCCTCTCCACTTTATTGCTTGCGATCGCATAGCTTTATTTTCCGGTTATTTGTCACCTTAACAGGGCTACTCTTATCCCTAATGAAGGTTTTTGGCAGATTCTAGAGTTATCTATTTACTCAAAATTGGGCAAACTAAAACTACACCACAATTAAAGTGCAAAATGATATGAAGCTTCGTTATCTACTCTTTCTGCTTGTTTGCTTTGGAATATTGCACCAGTTGTAATAACCGATCATGGCTTCAATCCTTTAAAAGATGGCTAAAAAAAGCTAGTATAGACTGCGTAAATCCACTTACTATCTCAATTAACAAGACTTGAGGCAAAATCCTGTTGTTAAAGGTAGGTAAGCTTCCGCCTTTAGTAGCACAGCACTATGTAGATAAAGCAACGATTGGAAATCCTCTAAAAGCCTAGTCTATAAGCCTTTTGAATTCCATTTTTGTCTTGTGGTATGAGTCTAGAAATTGATTTCTAGACGTAATAATCCCAGATATCAGTTTGAATGCACTTTTTTTCCTAAACACTTACAACCTGCTTTTGGATTCAAATTTTCTATGTCAGACCCCAACATTGGTCGCTTACTCAGCAAACGCTACCAACTCCAAGAGTTAATCGGTACTGGAGCGATGGGTCGAGTTTATCGTGCTAAAGATACTTTGTTGGGAGGTGTACCTGTTGCGGTTAAGTTTCTCGCTCTATCAATCCAAAATGAAAAGATGCGATTGCAAGACCGCTTTGAGCGAGAAGCAAAAACTTGTGCTTTATTAGGACAAAAAAGTATCCACATTGTCCGAGTCATGGACTATGGCGTAGATGATAACAACACCCCGTTCTACGTTATGGAATACCTACAAGGACAAAGCCTAAACAGTATTATTCGTAAGCAACGGCTACCCTTACCAAGATTTCTGAGTATGGCGCGTCAACTCAGCCTGGGGTTACAGTGCGCTCATGATGGTATTCCCGTTGATGGCACAATTTGCCCAATTATCCATCGGGATATCAAGCCAAGCAATATGCTAGTGATTCAAGACCCTAGTTTCGGAGAATTGGTTAAGGTTCTAGATTTTGGTATTGCTAAGTTATTACAGTCAGATGGCGACCATACAAAATTCTATTTAGGAACATTGGCTTATTCGTCTCCCGAACAAATGGAGGGAAAAGAATTAGACAACCGTGCTGATATTTATAGTTTGGGTGTGATGATGTTTGAAATGCTCACAGGCAAAATGCCACTGGTAGCACCAACTCATTCTTTTGGAGCATGGTATAAAACACATCACTATCAAAAACCACGTTCTTTTACTGAGGTTGCACCTGGGTTAGAACTACCAAAAGAAATCGAAAATTTGGTGATGAGTTGTCTAGCTAAGGTAGCACGCGATCGCCCCCAAAGTATTACTGAAATCCTTAAAGTTTTAGCATCTCTAGAAAAGCCTGAGCATACACGCAAAATTAAGCAAGATACTTATGCCCTAATTCCTGCTGCCAAGGCTAGTCCTGAGCTTGAACAGAAGACTAAAGCCGATTTGCGGGTATCCTTGTCTAACGATGAAATCGCTCGTGCCATTGCCTGGCCCCAAAATAAACCAATTGCCGATATTGTTTTTCCTCAGTCCATTCACAGCAATGGTGAGGTTTTACCAGCGTTGTGGGTGATGCTACCGCAAGAAGAAATTCAGAAGCGCTTTCTCTGTACCCGCTATAACCAATTTCTTTTCATCTCTATTCCCCATCCTATGTTGCTATGGATTACTGTCATCTACAACCGTAAACATGGTGCTAAATGGTTGCCTTACTACCTCGATCTTAAAACCAGTCTTGGTCAAGAAACTACTCGGTTATTACAGGATACAGGCTACTACCGTCTGTTGTTTTTTGCACGAGAAACACCAAATCGCTGTAGCCATATCTTACTTTCCAGCGTCGCTTCTGCCCAGCGCCAAAGACTGCAAGAGTGGGTCGCAATGAGCAACACATTGATGTCTTCTGCCGACCCGCAAATGAGTAAAAGCTTGCTTAAAAACGAGTACGAAAAAATTAAGCCTCAAATCTTGGCAAAACTGGAAAGCATTGATACAGATTCTCCATACGATCTTTCCAGTTAAGTTTATTTGTATTACGTGTCTTATATGTAACTAAGGGGTATTAGCTTAAAGAATGTAAACTTTTATAAACAAAATATATATAAAGATGTAAGTTCTAGTTATATGTATAAAGAGTGAAATTACAAGTTGCCAAATCAGGGCTATCTAAAATTATCACTGAATATTGTTGTGTGGATATTTCAGGAAATTGGAAATTTACGCAGGTGTAATTCTTACACTAGGCGAAAGATAACAATAAAGAAGTTTGGCTAAACAGAACATGAATCTTAGCTGACAAAGCTAAAATCGTGTAGAGATTCAGTAGATATGCCGTCGAAAAGTTTACTAGTTGTGAGTTTAATTCTTGTATTGCTCTGATGGAATTGGTTATCGAAGTTGACGCCCCGACATCCCCAGCTCTTTTCCTCCTTGGAACCAAGCAAGAGAAGGAGGTCGTCCACTGCGACAGTAGAACGACTCTATGCCATAGTGGAACCGGAATCTAAGCCCCACTGGTGCTTAAGAAGCTCCTGATAAGTTGCCTCACGCACTACCATTTGCTCATAGAGTTTTACCAAAAAGTCTTTGGCTTGATCGTGGCTCATGTTTTGAACTTGAGTGGCAAATGAACAGATGCTGAATTGCTGTTCCAAGGATAGTTTCATTGGTTGGCTCATAGTTAACTCCGAAAAAACAACGTGTAAAGGTAATATCGCTTACAGAAGTCCAAATGGGATAATAATTGGACTTATATTTGTCCAACATTTGTTCCTCCGTATTAAGGAAGATAACAATTGTTTGACAGATTGCCCACATCCGAAGTGTGGAACTTTTTTGATATGATATCTTGCACCTAATCCTACTGATATACTACCCAAGTTAGTCGAGCCGTATTCCAGAAAATAGGCTCTGTTTGAACGAAGGTAGAATAACATACCTTTCACTCCTTTCTGCTTTGCACAAGTCTCTTTTGAGGAGATGAGCAGATTTTGTCCTGAATTCTATAGTTCCCTGTTTGAGAGAAACTAAGGTGGTGTCTTCCCAAATATGGAGGAAACTTCGGAACGTGGACTTAAAGGAGGTTGGGGAATGAATGGTAATAAGCGTGAATTATAATCGCTCTACCTTATTATGTGCAAGATGTCAATTTATCGATTTTATGCAAATTCAGCCTCATTAGGTCTTTTTAGAGGCTAAAAATATTTGTATCAAATTGTAAAAGTGAAAAATGCTCACACTGAACAAATTACTGAGTATATCTACCAGATTTGTCATAAGTCATTTGTCAGTTGTCCTTTGTTCAAGGTTACTAAGCATTGACTAATGACTAATGACTATTTATTCGAGTGAAACGATCACAACTGTGATGTTATCGTGCCCTCCCTGCTCCTTAGCAGCCTCAATTAGAGAGATGGCGGCTTTATCAAGCCAAGGAGCATCTTGGAGGCAGCTAGCAATCTTCTGTTCTACAAGTTCTTCTGTTAGACCATCACTACATAACAGTAGGCGATCGCCAGCTTTTACATCTAGTGGTTGCACATCAACTTGATGCAAGTCTTCACGCCCCAAACAGCGCGATAATACATGACGAAAAGGATGCGATCGCGCTTCATCTAAGCTGATGTCACCGATTTTGATTGCTCGTGCAACCCAAGTGTGGTCTTCTGTTACCTGTTCTAATTGCGACTCTCGAAAGCGATACAGCCGCGAATCGCCAACATGAGCGCACCAGGGCGGCTCTGGAGCGCGAAAAATTACTGCTACAACTGTTGTACCCATGTCGGCGCGTTCAGGATGATTTTGCTGATCTTGCAAAATCGCTTCATTAGCACCCCACAAAGCTTGCTCGAGTAATTCTTGAGAAGATTTAGAAGATTCCCAATTTGCCAGCAAATACGCCTGAATTTCTTCAGTGGCTATGCGACTTGCTTCTTCACCTCCAGCATGACCGCCCATTCCATCGGCGACAACGAAAAACCGCCCTTCTGGGTCGACATAGTAAGCATCCTGATTATTAGAACGAATAAGTCCCGGATCGCTAAAACCCGTGAAATTAAGTTTCATAAATTTTTTTGCAACAATTAATACATCCGATCGTAACGGTCAAGGCGCAAAAGTAGTCTGATCAGGATTACTGAAATCCCTAGTGCAATTAAACCAGGTACTAGTGCCCACAATACATAATTGCTAACCACTAAAATCGTAGCTGAAAGTGTGAAACCACTAATTAACAGAGCATAGCTCATTGAAAGCTGAATGCTGCTTTGTCGCCGCAATAGTCTTTCAGTTTCTATAGAACGAACGCGGAGGCGCATATCTCCCCGTTCTAGCTTCTCTAACGTATCCTCTAACCTACGTGGTAGCCCAAAGGCAGTACTACTTACCTGAGCCGCTTGACGACTTAATTCGTTAATAAAGGTATTCCCCTCAGAACCATTCATATCGGTCATAAGCTGCATTGCATAGGGTTTAGCAACTTCCATAAAGTTAAACTCTGGATCTAAACCTTTACCTACACCTTCTAGGGTAGAAAAGGCTCGCATCACAAAAGTGAAGGTTGCTGGAAATCTAAATGGCTGATTATAAGCTATTTCATAAAGGTCGTCACTGATTGCCGCGACCGATTGATTTTCAAAGGGCTTATCCATGAAATGATCCAGCATATACTGGACAGAACGCCGCACTGGGCCCATGTCATCAGTTGGGGCGATCGCACCTAAATCGATCAGAGATTGCACAACGCGATCGCCATCTTTTTGAGCGATACCAAACAGTGTTTGCATCAGTCCTTCGCGCACGTTGGATTTAATCCGCCCCATCATGCCGAAATCGTAGAATATTAAAGCCCCATTTGCACTAATGGCAATATTGCCTGGGTGAGGATCGGCGTGGAAAAAGCCACTATTGAGTAACTGTAGTAAGTAAGCTTGAGCGCCTTGACGAGCGATCGCCTTTCGATCTAAACCGGCTGCTTCTAAAGCTTCGTATTGGCTAATTTTAATTCCAGGGAGATATTCTAAAGTCAGCACTCTGGAACTAGCATAACGCCAGTATACTCTTGGGACATTCACCCAATCGTAGCCGCGAAAGTTCCGGCGAAAAGTATCAGCGTTACGACCTTCGTTAAGATAATCAATTTCTTCCCAAAGAATGCGACAACATTCTTCATAAATACCTAACCAATCTCTTCCCCGTCCCCATTTGGGATGGTTTTGAAAGTAGCGGGTAATTCCTTTGAGAATTTGTAAATCTATTTCAAATAATTTCTTTAATCCAGGGCGTTGCACTTTCACAACAACCGATTCTCCACTATGCAGTACAGCTTTGTGTACTTGCCCCAAGCTAGCAGCAGCTAAGGGAATCGGTTCAAAATTATGGAAGAGTTCAGGAATTTTCTTGCCTAATTCTTTCTCAATGGTCGTTTCTACTTGCTCATAGCTAAATGCCGGTACTTTGTCTTGTAATTTGGCTAATTCTTCTACATATTCACCAGGAAATATATCAGCACGGGTAGAAAATAGTTGCCCAACTTTTATGAAGGTTGGGCCTAAATCCAGCAGGGTATTGCGAATCCAGACCGCTTGGGCTTTGCGTCTTGCAGCTTGCTTTGCCTCAGTCACACCACCCGCATAACTCCAAGATTTGTTGTATAGCCAAAGTTTGAACAATAAGGTCAAGACAAAAGACCAAATGTCCACAAAACGCCGTCTGCTAGAGTATTTTTCCCGATTCCAACGGTATGCCTTATCTGAATAACCTTGTTCCATATCCTTTGTGTACCGTTGGTTTGCAACCGAATCACTTGAGAGAGAAGACACTCTGATTCCTAAACTGTTTTTTCTTATAATGTCATTTGTCATTTGTCATTTGTAAATAATTTTTGACCAATGACCAATGACCAATGACTAGATTTACGCAGAAGTTCTGCGATAATGTTGCAATTCTGTTCGTAACAGGGCAATTTCTGCTCGTAATTCATCAATATCTGCTTGCAAGTCACCTGAATCAGAACTGGCTTGTCCACTACCGGTAGTAGCTTGACCCGAATTAGCTGCTTCTGCTGAACGATTTGCCCGCTCTAGGACTTCTTCTGTAAACTGGCGTAACTGCTCTCTAGCTTCTGCATCAAATTTACCCAGATCGCTCAAAGCATCGGTCAAGGCGACCTCTAAACGCTCATTAACTACTTCGGCTACTGCTCTGCCTACGAAAAAGGCTTGTACTAGTGGGTTACTCATAAATTTTTGTTACGTTGATCCGCAAGAGAATTATAACTTGCCTGTATGCTTTACGGCTTCTGCTGAGGAGTTAGAGATTTGGCGTTGCTGATGGCTAAAGTAGTTAATTAGAAAATATGCTTGATGAAATTTTATAAAATACGACAATCTTTAGGCAGGTAGAACTAGTAGTCTGCCAACCCAAAAATGCTAAGTGAGGACTGGGAAAAGGGGAAAGGGAAAAGGGTAAGGGATTTAAACCCTTTCCCCCTTCCCCCTTCCCCTTTACCCCGCCAAGTTTCCTTGGCGAACTACTAGCTATATAATTGATAAAATTCGCATCTACACAGGTAAGGGCGCGCATAGCCCCACTTTGCATAGTCACTGACAATGTATGTAACTGATTCGAGAAAGTTAAAACCGACTTCCACCAATGCCCCATAGATATGGAAAATTCTCATAACATAGTGGCTGAGTTAATGACACTAGCTCCTATGGGCCCAAGCAGAGATGCAGAATTTTATTGTAGGGCTGCGATCGCTCTTTCTCGGCGTTGGTTCCTTGCACTGGAAATATAACCATTTGCAGCAAGTACCAAAAAAACTAGCTGAACGTGTCATTTACAGCAATGGCAATGGTGGTAATGGCAACGGTAATAAAACAGGAGTCAGAATACAGAACGGGCTAAACGCCTCGCTACCGCTAACAGAATTCAGAATACTCTACCCATAAAGGGATAGAGTTTTGAGGCGAGAATATTTTAATTTTTTTCACTTGACTTCGGGCGAAAGCCGTGTATTGGGGCGTTCGCAGTAGCGTCTTTAAGAGTTGCCAGGTTTTAACCTCTATTCGTCACCCACTCGTACATAATTCATACCTGTTAGCGATAGCGGGGCGTTTAGACCATTCTGACTCCTGAGTTCTGAATTCTGACTCCTGAGTTCTGAATTCTTCTTATAAATGATTTTGGACTTTAGGTTGTTCTTACACCATCGTAGGCTTTTTTAATTTGCGATCGTTAAAAACCAGAGCAATTCATATAGATGCAAAGCACATCTATCGTAGGATATTGCCCCTACAATAGATGTGGTTTTTCAAAACATTTATATTTATTCTTTCCTGTCAACGAGTAAGCTTTATGGTTGATGCACCGCCAGGGATTCTCAGGTTGGCATAGTCGCCGCTTAGTTGAACACGTGACGGTGGTTGGTGTAGGACTACACAACATCTTTGAACTGCGGCTTGATATTCTCGCCATTGCTTACGGATTGCTATACTGGCGGCATCGTCACCTAAGTCTGAAAATCTTAGCCCAGCCCGAATTAGCCAAGATTCTACATCAGTTGTTTCACCGAGTATTTCTTGAATGGGATTAATCTTTTCCATGAGTAATATCTTTTATCTATATTTAAAATTGGTCATTTCACTTTAAAAGAAACTATCAATAATGACCAACATAATTGGTTATCAAAATCATAAATAAAAATGATTAAAAAAATGTGTCATATCTGGGTATGAGTACCTAGATATGACAGAACGAATTCCTATTACAGCTGGTAAACATCATGCTTTAGCTTGCGAATAAGCTGTTTCCTAGCTCGTAAGAACTAGAAACGATAGCCTAATCCAGCTTGGAAGCTGACAGCATCAGCATCACTATTTCTGTAGGCATCAATACCCCATTTAGTATCACCATAGGCAATGACATTCTTGCTAACTTCTGATTCAATACCAAGGGTGACTACAGGTGCATTCTGATTGCCCAATGGGGTTTTTTGACCTTCGTCAGTTACAAAGGAATAACCACCACCGAAGTAAACGTTAGTATTTTTGGCGATGGGCGCATCATAAGTCACGATGGGCATAATTGCAGCAGCATCACCACCATACAGCACAGAACCACGCAGGGAAACAGGTGCATTAGGAACGGCGTAACGTCCTTGAATATTACCGCCAATTTGTGATTCATCGTTTCCTTGTCCGCCACTGGTTGCACCAACTGCAACACCAGCACCGATGTAATTACCGTTTGTACCGGCTGTTTGAGCAGAAGCAATTCCTGCCGAGAGGACAATGGAAGCAGCAGCGAGGAAAGAGGCAGCTAATTTTGTAAATTTCATAGAATTCTTCTCACTAGAGTTAGGTAAAATCAATCTTCTCTAGTACTAGAATCTCTTTTTTTACAAAATGTAACCTCGCACACCTGGTTCACCCAAGTGGCTGAATTCTTTCTCACCCACTTGGGTGTGCTAATTGAAGAATTCAGGAGTCAGAATTCAGGAGTCAGAATCCAGGAGTCAGAATCAAGATGCTCTCTACGAAAAGACTCTTGTTTCCGAAGTGTCTCCAATATTAGAAGAGAAGGCTTTATATTGCGCTATCCACTTTTTCGGTGATAATTTATTCTGTTAGCGGATAGCTAAGGTTTAGCCCATTCTGACTCTTGACTCCTGAATTGTATTGCGATCGCTAAGAGTTATTTCTTCAAAAAACGTTGACGTAGGCGAGATATAAAAGTATTCACCTCTGGTATTTTCATCCAAGAAGCGATCGCAGCAAATACCGCAATACCTACAAAGCCAGATACGCACAACTCCAATACCAAAATCAGTAAACCCGTTTTACCCAGTAATTGCTGAGAACCAATCAATGTACCATAGCTTGCTACTCCAGCTACCACGCTACCAGCAGCCAAACCCAAAATTGGCAAACTCCACTCACGCCAAGGTAAGCCATTGAGTTTGCGATCAAGTAACCATAACAGCATTAACATTGAGCTACAATTTACACCCACTGTTGCTAACACCAAACCGGGAGCGCCAAAAGGTTTAACGAAAAACCAATCTAATATGATGTTGAGCAAGATGTTAAAAACACTGATGCGAAAAGGCGTTTGTCCATCGCCTAAAGCGTAGAACACCCGCACTAAAACATCACGTCCCAAATAGACAAACATCCCAATTCCGTAAGCGACTAACAAGGATGAAACTAGCTGTGTGGCTTCTGGTTTGAAAGCACCACGCTCATATACCACCTGCACAATGGGTACTGATAATGCTACCATCAGCGCCCCTAAGGGTAGCATGGTGAAGGCAGTGAGTAGCAGTCCTTGGCGAATGCGTAATTTTAAATCTGGCCAATTTTCGGGGCCAGCAAGTTTGGCAAATATTGGTAACAGGGGCAGTAAAATAATATTTGAAATAATCCCTAATGGAGTTTGGACTAATAGATTCGCATAGTTAAATCCTGCCGCAGCACCAGGGATAGGACTGGCGAAATAAAGGTCAGTAGCAACATTAATTGGCATCATTCCAGAGGAAACTGTCGCCGGAGTCATGATTTTAATGACTTCTTGAACGCCTGGAGATTTAAAATCAAACCGCAGGCGTAATGTGCCGAGTCCTAATCGCCACTGGACAATTAGCTGCACTAACCATTGGAGAACTGCTCCTGCTAAGGTTCCCCAAGCTAAGACCATTCCCCCAATTAAAGCGTACTCCGGCTTAATAATATCCTTGCCCAGTTGCATCGCCAGGATACCAAGACCGATAACAACGGTAATACTAGATAATAAGGGACTAATGGAAAGTAACCAATATTGATTGGCTGCGTTGAGAGTACCGAAGCCAATGCCAATTAAACCAGCAAATAAAGCCATTGGTGCCATAATGCGGAGTTGTTGAATGGCGATCGCTCTGGTTGTCGCTTCCAAACCATGACCAACTAAATCAACGATCGCATCCGCAAATAAAACTTGAGCAACTGTCACCACCAACAGCAATCCAGCCACCAGCGTTGTCACGGTTTCCACTAAAGGAGCCGCTTCTTCTCGCCGCCGCTTGGCTAAAACGCTGACAACTGCACTATGTAATGGCCCATTTACACCACCGAGTAAGATCAATAGAAAGCCAGGGATAATATAGGCATAGCTATAGGCGGTAGCAGCAGCACCAACACCAAAAGCCGCAGCGATCGCTTGCTGCCGCACTAAACCGAAGACTTTACTAATTAATGTGGCTGCGGCAACAATGCCAGCAATTCCAGCGAAAGAACGAGAGGGTTTTTGGTCTTGTTGTGTCACGAATAATACCCGGCAACTCTTGCAGAGTGCATATTTTAAAACATTTAACCTGAAATACCTTAGTCTGTCAGGTAAATTTTGGCAAATCAGTCATTAGTTTATAGTCTGATGGCAATCATTTTAAGTGTGATGCCTGCGGGGAGCAAAGCAAAATTACCGAATTAGCTCTTATCTTAGTAAGCGGCTCTAGCCTTTACTACAAAACTTGAATTATTTATGTCTTTTGTTGTATACAAACTAAAATTATTTTTCAACCCATTACGAAGATAGATAGAGAAAAGGGAACTATAAGAATAGCCATCTTCTGGGAAATAGTTGAACACTGTAAAAGTTTGCGGTTTGTCATATTTTAGACTCATGAAGTTTGGTATTCGGAACCCTTGTATAAAAACGATAAAATCCAGAGCAATGGAACCAAATTCAAATTTCACAGAAAATCAACTTCTATTGTCAAGCGCTCAACTTCAAGAGCAACTAGATCAACAAAAGGCTCTGGCTAGTGTGATTGTACGAATTCGGGAGTCTCTGGATTTAGAAACGATTTTTCAAACTACCGTTACGCAAGTGCGCCAGCTGCTAAATGCTGACCGTGTAGCAGTCTTCCAATTTGACCTAGAAAAAGACTGGGAAGGAGAATTTGTTTCTGAAGATGTTGCACTTGGTTGGACTTCGGCATTAAAAGTAAAAGTTTACGACCACTGCTTTGGAGAACAATTTGCTTCCAGTTATCAACAAGGTCGAGTTCAAGCAGTAGCGGATATTTACAATGCCGGACTGAGTGATTGTCACATCGCATTTTTAAGTAAATTTCAGGTCACAGCTAATCTCGTTGTCCCCTTATTGCGCCAGAAGGAACTGTGGGGATTGCTTTGTATCCACCAGTGCAGTGAGGCTCGTGACTGGAAAGAATCGGAAATTGAATTTATTCGTCAAATTGCCGATCATCTGACAGTTGCGATTCAACAAGCAAAGCATCTCCACGAGGTGCAATTGCAAGCTGCAAAATTGGCTCAAGCGGTTCAACGCGACCAAGTAATTGCTCAGATTGTCGATGAAATTCGCTCACCCCTTGATATTGAAACCATCTTTAAAACCACAACTCAAGAAATCCGCCAGTTGCTGCAAGCCGATCGAGTCGCCATCTTTAGCTTTAATGGCGATTGGAGTGGTAACTTTGTTGCTGAATCATTTGCTGAAGGTTGGACTCCCTTAGTTGGCATTCAGCCTGCGATCGCTGATACTTATTTACAACAGACGCAAGGCGGACGTTATATTAACAATGAGACATTTACAGCCAATGACATTTATCAAGCCGGATTAACAGACTGTCATGTAACCCTGTTGGAGCAATTCCAGGCAAAAGCCTTTGCAACTGCTCCTATTCTCCAAGGAGATCAACTTTGGGGAGTCATTGCTGCCTATCAAAACGCTTCACCCAGACAGTGGCAATCTTATGAAGTCGAATCATTGACCAAAATCGGTACACAAATTGGTGTGGCGTTACGACACTATAAATTGCTGGCACAGGCTCAGTACCAAGCAGAGCAACAAAAGACATTAACTTGCGTGATTACTCGCATTCGGGAGTCCCTAAATTTAGAGACAATCTTCCAGACTACTGTCACTGAGGCCCGGAAAATGCTGCAAGCAGACAGAGTAGCAGTCTTTCGTTTTGACCCTCAAAAAGATTGGGAAGGAGAATTTATTTATGAGGATGTTGTACCAGAGTGTAACTCGGTAATCGCAGAAAAAGTTTATGATTATTGCTTCGGTGAAAACTTTGCACCCCTTTACGCCCAAGGTCGAGTAAATGCGATCGCTGATATTTATCAAGAAAAGTTTCCCGGTTGCTACGTCCAAATCCTAGAAAAATTTCAAGTGCGGGCAAATTTGGTTGCACCTCTATTGAAGAAAGGTGAACTTTGGGGATTCCTATGTATTCACCAATGTACTGCTCCTCGTCACTGGCAACCCTCTGAAATTGAATTTGCCAGTCAAATAGCCGAGCAATTAGGAGTTGCATTAAAACAGGATTCTTATTTAAAGCAAGTTCAAATGCAGATTGTCCAGTTAGCAGAAGCTACTGAACGCGAGAAAGCAATGGAACGACAAGAATTGCTAGCTGCAACCATTGATAAAATTCGTCAGTCACTTGATATTAAAACTATTTTTAGAACTACTACTCAAGCTGTGCGAGAGTTGCTCGAAGTCGAGCGAGTTGCGATCTACCGCTTTAACGCGGATTGGAGTGGTAAATTTGTGGCAGATTCCTTCAAAGATGGTTGGAAACCTGTTGTACAAACCCAACCAATGATTATAAAAACTTTTGAAGATACAGAAGATGATAATGAACTTCCGCGCAACGAAACTTTTGTTCCTATTCGACAAGGTGAAAAATTATGGGGATTATTGGTTGCTTATCAAAATTCGCAACCCCGTTATTGGAAAGAAGAAGAAATCAATTTACTAGCTCAAGTAGCTGTGCAATTTGGAATTGCAATTCAGCAAGCAGAATTACTCGAACAAACCAAACGCCAAACTTTAGAACTGACTCAAGCCTTGCAAGAATTAAAACAAACTCAGACTAGGTTAATTCAGGGCGAAAAGATGGCAGGTTTAGGACAACTACTTGCTGGAGTGGCTCATGAAATCAACAATCCTGTGAGTTTTATTTTTGGCAATCTTATCCATTTAAATGAATATACTCAAGAACTGCTAAATGTAGTGGAACTTTACCGTCAAAATTCCTCACTCTTACCATCTGTCCAAGATAAAATTGACAAGACTGATTTGGATTTTATCATCGAAGATTTACCCAAAACTCTTGAATCGATGAAAATAGGAACAGAGCGGATTTGTGATATTGTGCTATCATTACGAAACTTTTCTCGTACAGATGAGGGTGAATTAAAAGCAGTAGATATTCATGAGGGATTGGACAGTACTTTGCTGATTTTAGGGCATCGGCTCAAAAATAATAATGAACGTCCAGCTATTGAGATTGTTAAAGAATATGCTAATTTAACTTTGCTCGAATGCTATCCCGCGCAATTAAATCAAGTGTTTATGAATCTTCTAAGTAACAGTATTGATGCATTAGAAGAAAAGTTTAAAACTATACAGCAAAAGTATTTGAACTTATCCCAAACGTGTCCTAGAATACCTTTGACTATCTGGATTAGTACGCAAACCGTTAATAATCAGATTGTAATTAGAATAGCCGATAATGGTCTGGGGATTCCAGAAGATGTGCGATCGCACATGTTTGATCCCTTCTTCACTACCAAAGCACCAGGTAAAGGTACGGGGTTAGGATTGTCTATTAGTTCTCAAATAGTAGTTGAAAAACATCATGGACAAATTAAATGCTCGTCTAAACCTGGAGAAGGAACAGAATTTTTGATTGAAATTCCCACAAGCTGATAGAGATGATGATTGACAAATAAATAACTAATCAGTTATTATTTGCGTATGGCTAGAACTCCAACCATTACCCACTCCCAAATCCTTGAGGCTGCCCGTGCAGTCTTTCTCGAACAGGGATTCAGCGCCACCGCGATGGATGTCGCAAATCGTGCAGGGATCTCAAGTGCCAGCATTTTCAAGCACTTTCCAACTAAAGAAGCTCTATTCTTCGCTGCCATGTCAGAAACGCCCTGCGATCGCATTTGGGCAAAAGAACTCGAAGCTGAAATTGGACAGGGTGACACTCGTTCTGACCTGCTAAAAATCGCATTAAGGATTGCATCTTACTCAGAAAAGTTGCTTCCATGCATGATGCTGGCGTGGTCAGTACGACAACCTGGTGAGATCGTTAGACCGCCAGGAATAGAACCCGAATTCGCCGCGCTAACTGCCTACATCGGGCGTGAGATGGCGCTCGGACGCATTGTGCGAGGCGACCCGACCATCCCTGCTATGACTTTGCTGCATACCGTTGTTGGCTTCACTATGACCCAAACTCTACAAAACACTGCTGTTCACCTAGACACAAGCAGTTTTCTTGAAGATTTTATCAATTTGCTATGGCGAGGGCTTGATCCTAACGTACAAACAGTAAAATAATTTTTTTGCTCAAATAATAACTAATCAATTAGTTATTGTGTTATGCTCCCACAAAAAGCCCTCTAACTCTGGCTTGATACTTAATACCATTTTGGATTTTAGATTTTGGATTGGGAATCGCCTTCTCTGTCTGGGTTCTATTAATTCATCTGTCGTAATCATTTTTCAAATTAATATTACTCAATCCTAAAAAGCAACCAGATGACTACAACCTACCAGAACATTACCCTTGAAGAAGTTGATATCACCTCACCCAGTTTTAGAGCCAATCCGTTTCCAACTTTCAAACGCTGGCGAGATAGCCGAACTATTGTGCCAGTTCAAGCATTTGGGGAACGCGCCTGGATTATTACCCGCTACGACGAAGTGCTGGCTGCTCTCACAGACGAACGCCTCGTCAAAGACCGCAGTAATGCTCAAGATCCTACAAAAAAGCAACAAAAAATGTGGATACCGGGATTCCTCAAGCCCCTCAAGAGCAATATGCTCGATTCCGATGTACCTGACCACACCCGCCTGCGTTCTTTGGTGCATCAGGCGTTCATGCCACGTCTGATCGCGCAAATGCAAACCCGTATTCATCGCCTCGCACATGAACTAATTGATCGTGTCCAAACCAAAGGTGAAATGGATTTAATTCAGGATTTTGCGTTGCCAATTCCAATGGTTGTGATCAGTGAAATGCTTGGTGTAGCTGAACAGGATCGAGCAGCCTTTCACCGTTGGTCAAATGTTATGGTCAAAGTGAGTAAACCTATTGATGGTATTTTTGCCATCCCTAGCCTGTACCAACTTGTTAGCTTTCTGCGCCGACTTTTGGACGAACATCGGCTAAATCCGCAAGATGACTTAACCAGCGCTCTGCTGCAAGCTGAATCAGAAGGCTCTAAATTATCCGAAGACGAATTAATTGGTATGATTGCGCTTTTGCTAACTGCTGGTCATGAAACCACAGTTAATTTAATTGGTAATGGCGTATTGGCATTACTAGCGCACCCAGCAGCACTCGAGCGTTTACGTACTGAACCTGCACTGATAAAATCCGCAGTCGAAGAAATTGTGCGCTATACACCTCCAGTATTGTTCGCTACAACACGCTATGCTCGTGAAGACCTAGTGATAGCTGGCACACTCATTCCCAAAGGTGAGTTAGTACTTGCTGCACTTGGATCGGCTAACCATGATGAATCAAAATTTCCGAATCCAGAAACCCTAATACTAGACCGACAAAACAATAAACACGTCGGTTTTGGATCTGGCATACATCACTGCCTTGGCGCGCCCCTGGCACGGCTTGAGTCCAACATTGCGTTTCAAGTGCTGTTTGAGCGTTTGCCAAATATTCGACTCGCTATCAATCCTGAAAATCTGCGTTGGAATTCTAGTCTGATTACTCGAGGCGTGAAAGCAATTCCTGTCAAATTCTAAATGACCTAGTACCGCAAGGCGGAATTCAAAATGAAAAATTAAAAATTAAAAATCAAGACAGTATGCAGATAACCCGCATTTCTCACAAGCTTAAGGCATTTGATGGAGCAGAGAAGGAGTAATAAGTAATAAGTAATAAGTTTTGGCGTTGCTGAATAATGAGATGATTTTTGCCTCACCCAAAGGCACAAATAGGCAAAGAATCAACATAGAATACTTGGTTGAAAATCTCAATTCATCCCGCAATTATGCAACACCTAAGTTTTTACTCATTACTCATTACTCATTACTCATTACTTATTACTTCTCCCCTCACAAGCGCCGGCTTTAAGAGGTGTGGTGAGAAATCCGGGATAAACCTTTATCTAACAAAAACTTTTACCAACTTAATTGGTAAAGATAGCGTTTAATACAGTTTTAGAGATTAGTTTCAGCTTTGATGCTTATCCGCAAGCGTTGTGATTCTGACCGGAGGCGGAGCAATACGGTTCGGTTAAAGGGGAAAGGTTTTAAATACATCCTTTACCCCTTACCCTTTAACCTTTTCCCAGATCACAAGGAAAGTTCATTGTGCTTATCCGAACCGTATTGGGAGGCGGGGCGTTTAGCTCGTCTGAATTCTTCTTCAAATTATGTTTCAGGAAAGAGCTAATGGAGCCATTGTTTCTGAAGTTTCCAACTAAGTTCGCAGATAGTTCCACGAGGAAAAAGTGATTCGCGTCGAAACTCTCCTTTTAGTTGTTGAGCAAGTATTTTAGAATCCTTTGTGCCTTTATTTTCTAGTTTTGATGTAATTCCCAAACCATTATCTTTCACAGACAATTTATATTGATTTAAACTATAAACACCTGATGCTTCTACACGCTTGACTCCTTGGGCATGTTTGCCAATATTACACAACGCTTCTTCTAAGAATAGACAAATTCCGCGTTTATCTTCTATGTTTAAATATTTATCATCAATTGGTTCAAAATTGCGAACTTTTACTTTTAATGTTTTAAAGTTTTCAAAGTCTCTACGTTCTAAGGTGCTAGAATAAACTTCATATAACAAATCGTGAAGTGGTCGATTCAATTCAATAATTAATCCGCTACCTAAACGCAAACTCTCTTCTGTGGTTAATGCTTCGAGTTTGAGAAATTCGCCAATTTCTCTAATTTCACAATCTAGCTTTTCAAATTCTCCCAGTAAGTGTTCATAAGGGATATCTTTAGCCCGCATGTGCTTTAATGCATAAGCAAGAGTTTGCAAAGGGCCATTATGAATTACAGAAAAAGTGTGTTGAATGGTGTTTTGGCGTTCGTGAATTTGCGATCGCAAAAATTTATCATGCTGGTAAAATGCAAAAGCACTCAAACCTACCCCATTCACGGCTAATATCAGCAAACTCGGTGTTACAGGAATCCATACACCCCACACCCACAGCATTATATACCCGCAGCTAAATAGACAAAATCCTGCTACACTCACACTCAGTATATTTTTCCAAACAGATTGGGTTAGCCGTCCGATAATAATCGGCAAAAAACCCCAAATCAATATCCAAATATACTCTTCGATATCGCCCCAACTGTAAAGCATTGGGCGGTTATCTATTACAGTACTAAGGATTTGACTAATGGCATGAGCATGATAGTCTATGCCATAAATTTGACCGTTTAATTTTAAGTTACGCACAGCAGACGTATAAATAACGTCACCTGTACTCATGTTGCGGTTTCCAACTAAGACAATGCGATCGCGCAGTAATTTTGGATCAACTTTCTGATTGAGAATATCGCGCAGCGAGACAACATTAAAAGGTTGATTACTGTTGCGGAAATTCATTAAAATTGACAATCCCCCATCATCAACATGAACGTATCCGCCAAAATTCTGAGTGATCCGGGATAATTCAATATCACGGAATCTTATTGTATTTGGGTCATTTTCTCCCGTTTCTAATTGAATTCCTCTCGTCTGTAAATACTTAGCAACTAAGCGCAATGCTAAAGAATATTTATCTTCATTGATATTCTTAGGATTTGATGTATATAACAAATAGCGTCGATTTCTGCTATCCTTATCATTAAGTAAATCGACAAATCCAATTCGCTCAGGTGGCAACTTCTTGGGTGGTAAAGTTTCTCCAGGTGGTAAAATTTTTTCAATGCCGATAATATTAGAATTTGCTTGTAATATCTGCGCTAGTTCTTTGCCACCAGGTTCTACAGGAACATTTTTGAAGATATCCAGCCCAATAGCTAGCGGTTTATAAGTTTCCAGCTTGGTAAGTAACTCTGCAATTTTTCTATCTGGAATTGGATATTGTTTAACCCATTCAATATCTTTTTCATCAATACCTACAATTACTACACGTTCATCAGGTTTTTCTATTGGACGCAGACGTAACATTTGATCGAGAAGCATCCATTCCCAAGATTGCATTCCTCCAGCTATTCTGATCGAGATCGCTACAACTAGCACTATTATCCCTGGAGGTGCAGCCAGTGACCACAACCCGAATTCTTTCCAAATCCGATTCCAGATTTTTCTTTTCATCTACCACTCTTCTATCACTCTGGTCAAAGAAAAATCCCTGTTAACTTTTAGAAAATAGCCGTAAACTGTGTTTGGGAATTTATTTTCTCACATTATGGCTACAATTATCGAACAGAATTCAGAATTCAGGAGTCAGGAGTCAGGAGTCAGGAGTCAGGAGTCAGAATGATTGGCGGATAGCGCCGGCGGCAAGCGAGTTTACGATTTTACTTAATCAATTAAACCTTCTTCGCGGGCACGAATTTCGGTAAGGATTCGCATATTCTTGCCACTTTGCTTGCAATCTTCAGGATACACCCCCAGAACATCCTGAATTTTCGTCCAGTAAGTGCGGACGACTCGTTCTGATTTATACATCCGGTCAGCGATCGCTTTATCTGTTAAACTCTCTTCAAAAGCCAATCGCAACACGTCCAACCATTCTGGTTTGAGTTCGATTCCCGTTTTGATATCTTTGGTGTGAGTTGCACCCTGAAGGGCCAAATTAACCCGCATTAGCATTTCATTTTCGGGTAATCCTTTGTCTGCGATCGCAAATCCCCCTTGATGATTATCAATCTCATGTTTGATGCGGATTAGCGCCTTCACATAGCTAGTTTGCACCATGAAATTATAATTGGGATATTCTTGAAGCAAAGCTTGCAACAGCTTAATTCCGTTATCAATTTCTGCTGTCTCCCCTTGGCGATCGGGAATTGATAAATCCATCACAATCAAGTCAAAGTGGTGACATTGAATTTGAGAAAGTGTCTCTTTTCGACTCTGAGCCTTAATAATGGACGCTTCCGGATACTGACGACTTAATACTTCGAGAGTACCAGTCAATATTAATTGATGGTCATCGACAACCAGAATAACTAGTTTCTTTTCCACGAATAAATTTCCATAAACTTGATGTTTTGTCAAACTTATCTCTACCATATTTCCATCTAGATTATAACTTTCTAAAGAAGGCAGGGGGTCTTTAGGTTAAACCCTCTTAACATCAACAAGTAAAATAAAGATAACGATAAAGCTAATAAATTCGTATGTCTCAAGTTTCGATTATCATTCCTACTTTAAATGAAGCAGCTAACTTAGAACGTACATTGCACCAACTGACTTTACTTAATCCTCCTGCTTTTGAAGTGATAGTGGTAGATGGTGGCAGCGAAGATGAGACGGTGAAGGTTGCAAAGCAAATTTTTGAGTCATTTAATCGGACTTTGAATCTACAAGTTATTTCATCTCAACAGCCAGGGCGTTCTATTCAGATGAACTATGGAGCATTAACTGCAACTGGAGATTTTCTTTGTTTTCTTCATGCAGACACTTGGGTTCCAGACGATCTAATCACCGTTATCATCAAGACTTTGGCAGAGCCTAACGTTGCCTGTGGAGGGTTCATTTCTCTGATGAGTGGATCTCAAACAACTCGTTGGGGTATCTCTCTACATAATTATCTAAAAACCTACTATGCACCACTGTTATTTAAGCCTCACCTCTTTTTTCGAGGATTGCGTCTGTTGTTTGGAGATCAGGTAATGTTCTGTCGTCGCATTGATTTCTGGGATTGTGGCGGATTCGATCGGGCTTTGCCGATTATGGAAGATGGAGATTTATGTTTGAAATTAGTTAAAAAGGGACGTATTTATCTTGTGAACCGTATTGTTCAGTCTTCAGATCGGCGTGTGGCAAAATGGGGTAGCTGGAAAGCAACTGCAATTTACCTTTACATTGGGATTTTATGGGGGATTGGCATTGATGCAAATTATCTCAAACGGTTTTATCAAGATATTCGCTGATTCAGACTCCAGTCATAGTAAAGATAGGATATCCGTGTTGAGGCACTAAGGGGATAGTCTGTTTTCAAGTAGTAGCTAATGTATTCAGGAAGGGAGGGTGCAACCTTTAAAAAATCCTGACGATACCACTTGAAAATTTTATTACAGTAAAGGGTTTTACTCTCAATATCATAATGAACTTTTTCAGGGTTATTTATAAAACGACGCGCATCTTCATCTAATTGCTGACTCACTTGCTCAGGAAAGTAAGCTCCCGAACGGAGTAGAGGACAGCCAACCGATGCACAAACGATCGCAAAATGAATTTGTGGCTCCTGCAATTTGTCGCGCAGAATAGAATTCTCAATTTCAGCTAAACTATAACTTTTGCCAAAGATATAATAAAGGCGACGTTGGAAGAACCACAAAAAAGCTAGCCAGTTGGGAATTCCTAAAATTCGTGGACGAATCGACTCTATCGGGTATTTCTCTAGAATTGTCGAAATGGTAAATGCATTGTAAAGGTTTATCCACAATGCCAATTGCTCAAAATTGTTCCAATTAGATTTAAAATCTAGATTTTTTTGGTTTGATAACCAATTGGCAATTGCTTGAGGTTGCTCTTTTTTCCAAGCAATATAGTCTACACGACCATGTTCATCTACGTACTTATGTAATAACCTGTCCCACGGTTCAAAATCAATCACGATCGTTGTAGTTATTCATCAGCAGAACGTTGAAACACTACTGAAAGATTATTTGCTGGCATTTGGTAAGTCTGTTTTAAAATTAAATGTTCAGCCCTAGCTGCTGCCACTACATCCTCTAAATTCCGCACACCCCATTCTTGGTTTTGGCTGCGTAAATATTGGTCAAAAGCGGCATTACTCGCGGCTGTATGTTCTCCACCTTGTTTGAATGGCCCATATAAATAGAGGATACCTCCTGCTTTTAGTATCCGACTTGCCCCTGCCATTAGCCCCAGACAGGCTGACCACGGTGAAATATGAATCATATTAATATTGACAATGGCGACAATTGGCTCCCGATCGAGCCACTCTTTTTCTACTGGCCAAACTGGTTCTCTAACATCTAGCTCAAGGGGTGCATAAACATTATCAGATAAATTATGTTCAGTCCAGGCAATAATGCTGGCTCGCAACTCTAAATTTGCATCTGTTGGTAGCCACCGCCGTGGACTTAGCCTAGACGCAAAAAAGGCTGCATGTTCACCAGTACCACTTGCTATTTCTAAAATAGTGCCACTTGAGGGTAATACCTGCAAAAGTATTTCTAGAATTGGTTCTCGGTTGCGTTCAGTTGCTGGTGCGTATTGTCGTGCGTCTTGGGATGTCATTTGTATCGTTTTTTTTAGCGATCGCAGAAGTTTTTGATCTACTGAATTTGCTTAGTTTATCTTACTAAACGTTAAGTTTGGATATTCATATTTCATAAACATAACCATTTATTACATCTAGAAAGACTTTTAAATAGTTAATAAACGAGAACCGCTATAATAGCGATCGCATAATCTATCAATAGATGCGATCGCTTTCTTAAGATTACAATACGCTAGGGTTAAGCATTTCTTTTAAGTCCAATAAAGAATTTCAGCATTTGGAAAACGCCTACTAATCTCACTCTCAAAGAAGCAACGCAACGCCTTCATTGTATCCCGATCGTAAACGTACTTCATCCCACCAAACTTATTCCGCTTGACACTGCGTTTTGCCTCATCCATCTCTAATTTTGATTGCGGATACCAAGTTTGTAAAACTTCTTTTGACCCTGGTGTGAACCGATGCGAGATTAACTCAAAGGTAAGGTTACAGTCAAAATCCAGTGCCTCGTTGATTTGATCGAACAAACAACTATAATGCATCTCCCAATCGTCTATCGGCATAATTGGCGCGATTACCAAGCCTACAGGATAACCGCCACCGCCACGCTCTTGTGGTAACGCCAACCGTCGCAACGCATTCAATCTGGATGTTACCGATGCTGTGCCACCTTCAAACTTGCCAGAAATGGGTGCTGCATTAACACTTATCCGACAACGGGTATGCCCATTGTGTGGTAAATTAAGTAATCCATCCACAGCATCGAATTTCGATACCCAACGTAAATGTGCATTGCTACGAGTGCCAAAGTAACGGATACATTCAGCCAAGCTTCCAGTTAGATGCTCAATACCCAATGGGTCTGTGTAACAGCTAACTTCAAAACTCGTGTTTTTGCCCTGTTGCTCGTAGTTAGCTAAATTGTCTAATATCTGCGGTAAGTTAGCAAAAACGCGGATGACAGGTGGCCCCGACAAGCTACCAGCTAAGTAGCAGTATTGACAATGAGCGGGACAACCTTCGGCAATGTGAAACTGCCAATCCGCAGAAGGTGGGATGGGACTAAGTTTAAAAGAACTGGGTGGTGCAGTGACCACAGCTAAGGTACGCTTGGCGATGTTGTAAGTATCCCGCTCAGACTCACCACGCAGTCCCTTGAGACGATTCTGTGATAATTCTTCGATTGGTAAGTTGAGTGACTGGACACGTGCAAGAATCTGCTGCCCCCAATCCTCATCTAGGGCAGCAGGTGTAAACAGTACCCGTTCAGGCATCCACAACCTTGCTGGCCTTGTTTGTGTCTCTGATACTGAAACCTGGTCTGTAATTGTATTCACCCGCATTTCTCACAAGCTCCAAAGCGATTGATGATGAGTAATAAGTAATGGGTAATGAGTAATAAGTAAAAGAGCAACAGGCGCAAAAAAGCGTGCAAGAACTTGTACATTCTTACTTCTTACTCATAACTCACTACTCATAACTCTTTACTCATTACTCCTTACTCACTACTCATTACTCCTCCATTCGAGGTGTGGTGAGAAATCCGGGATTCAGCAATATCGTTCTCCGTCTTTATGCTGACTTCTGCAATCAATTTTCAAGAACTTGCTTAATTCGTCGCTCTAACAAATCAAGATCCAAAGTGCCTTCATCACGGCTAATTCTCCGCACAGTCGAATTAACATTACTTAAATTCACTAATAAATCTTGAAGAATTTCCTGCTGCTGCCGTGCTTGGGTAACTTCGCGTGGCTCCTGCACTAAATCACGGATGATGGTATCTTCAGCGCGAGAGGCGATAATTGGATCGTTTTGCCCTTGAATGTGAACAAAAGTCCGTCGTCCTGGGCCTCGTTCTTCTTCTATTGGTATAACTGCTGTTACTTGGTCAGAACGCACATATTTGCCAAATCCCAAATGGACTAGTTCTGATGAGAGGATTTTCATATAATTGAAGGTTAATTTTTAAGTCTTACTTATATTATAAAATCTCCAAAAGTGACTTAAAACCATAGACCATACGGGTTATACCCAATTAAAAGTAGTAGTTATACAGCGTTTTTCGGGTAAATAAAGTATATAGGTAGGGGCACAGTACTGCTGTGCCTTTAAGATTCATCTGTACCTACCTAAAAATCAGGGTTTTGGTTATTAGTTAGGGAACTCCAGAAAATAAATTATCCAATTTCTGAACTTCCCTCCCCCTGCGCTGAAAGCGTTTGCGTAGCGTCCCGGAGGGATGGGATATTTTTTTGTTTGGAAGTCCCTTACAGAAGTGTCCCAGAAGGCTGTTGCACGGTCTTGTTAACAGTTTTTGGTTCTACAAAAGCTTCTCGACCTGTAATCAATCTAGAGCGACGATTACGAGTGATATAATTCCACGCCCACTGAAATACTACTAGTAATTTGGTGTCAAATTCGATTAAGAAGTAGATGTGAACTAATAGCCAAAATGCCCAAGCAATGAAACCTGTGAGTTTGATTAAGCTTAAATCTACAACAGCTAAATTTTGCCCAATCATCGCCAAACTACCTACATCGTTGTAACGAAATTGTGGCAAAGTCTTACCTTTAAGCCGTCGTTGAATTAGTTTACCTACATACTCTCCCTGTTGTTTAGCTACGGGTGCAACACCAGGTAAGACTTTACTATCTTGATGGGAGAAGTTAGCTAAATCTCCAATTACGAAAATGTTGTTATAACCCTCGATAGACAAGTCAGGTTCTACAATTACACGCCCAGAGTAATCGCACTCTACACCTGTACTTTCTTTTAAGACTTTCCCCATTGGGGAACCTTGAACACCTGCTGCCCACAAGATAGTTTTTGAGGCAATTTCTGTAAATTCATTGTCTTGCTTGAAAGTAACAATATCACCTTCAATATTTGTCACTCTGGTGTGAGTGTGGAGTTCTACACCCAACTTTTGCAAAGATACTGCTGCTGATGCGGATAATTCTGGCACCATGTGTGGGAGGATGCGAGGGCCCCCTTGTAATAGTAAAATTTTCGTTTCAGAGGTGTCGATGTTGCGGAAATCTTCTTTGAGAGTTTTGTATGCCAATTCTGCGATCGCACCTGCTAATTCTACACCAGTCGGGCCACCACCCACAATCACAAAATTCAAGTAAGCACGGCGTTTTTCTGGATCAGTTTCTTTTTCTGCTGCTTCAAATGCGCCAAATATCCGGCGACGCATTTCTATCGCATCTTCCACAGTTTTCAAGCCAGGAGCAACTTTTTCCCAGTGATCTTTACCAAAATAGGAATGGTTAGCACCTGTGGCGACAATTAATGTATCATAAGGTACTACTTCATCGCCTAGAATAACTTGTTGGGCTTTTGGATCAATCTCATTTACTTCTCCCAACAACACCTTTGTATTTTTGCTTTTCTTAAATACAGATCGCAATGGTGCAGAAATATCAGAAGGTGATAGCGTACCTGTAGCAACTTGATATAAAAGCGGCTGAAATAGGTGAAAGTTACGTTTATCAATGAGAGTAACATTTACATTCGCTGCATTCAGAGCCTTTGCTGCATACAGTCCACCAAAACCACCACCAACAATAACAACCTGATGTGGTGCATTATTTTCAAGTGAAACTGCCATAAAAAATATTTCCTTGGTTAAGAATTTGTAACTATTCTTAACAAAGATGTAACAGCATTATGGTGTCGGTTGCTGTTTATTCAGAACAATTGAAAAAATAATGAAAGTAGTCAAGGTTATATTATTTCTGTTTGAAGATTGTGAAGAATCATTTCTAGAACTGCTTAATTGGTAATTGACAGAGATAATTTTTTTACTTTGATTGTGTGCCTAAAGACTTGAATATGTTTGTTAATACTAAAATAAATTTCTCGTGTTTACCTGCTTTTACTAAGTCGAAGGTATATAGAAACCTTGCGCCTGTGATATTCAGTTTGATATTACCAGCATTCGTGTCTGGTGTTGCAGGGGCAGAAACTGTGATGCAAAAAGTAGCACGTACAGGAGTATTAACAGCTGGTACAAGTAGAGATGCTTTACCTTTTGCTTATAGTGACAATCAAGGAAAATTGATTGGTTATTCTGTGGATATGCTGACTTTGATTCAGAAGCAGTTAGAGAAAGAATTAGGCAAAAAAATTCAACTTAAATTAGTTGGAGTTAGCCCAGCAGAAAGAATTCCCAAGATAATTAACCGACAAGTGGATATTGTCTGTGATGCTAGTAGCTTTACTTGGGAGCGAGATAAAAAGGTTGATTTTTCAATCAGCTATGGTGTTACAGGTACTCAAATTTTAATTAAGAAGGACAGCAATTTAGGTTCTCCTGAATCTCTGATTAATAAACGTGTGGGTGTACTGGCTGGAACTACCAACGAACAAGCTATCAAGGAGATCCAACCCCAAGCTAAACTTGTATATTTTAAGACTAGAGCAGAAGGATTTACTGCTTTAGAACAGGGTACAATTGACGCTTTGGCATCCGATAGCATTATTATAGAGGGATGGTTACAAACAGCAAAAAATCAAGATAGTTTTGCGATCGCACCACCTCGTCCCTATTCACGAGAAGGAATTGCTTGCATGGTTCCTGAGAATAACTCTAAATTCCTCGATTCTGTGAACTATTCTCTCGTCAAGTTTATGCAAGGATTTGTCAACGATAACCCCAAATATGTGGCAATTTTTGACCGTTGGTTTGGTTCTCAAGGTGTTGTATTTCTAAATCGGGACTTACGTGATTTAGCTGTGGAAACCATGCAATTGATGATAGAGTTTCACGAAGAGATTCCCCAGAAAGATTTGTAGGCTGATGGTTGTGGAGTGGGCAACATGAGCGCTGCGATCGCGCAAGTTGTATATGTAATAGTTTACAACCAGTAGATGGTAAATTCAACTTGTGGCTAGACGTTGTTACCGAGCATTCATCATGAGCTTCAAAACATTAGTCTTCTATGGTTCCTACAGGAGCGATCGCCAGGGCATCAAAGCTGCCAGATTCACGATCGATCAGCTTAAGCAAAGAAACCATGAGGTGATTTTTGTAGATGCAAAGGAGTATGACTTTGGCATTTTAGACCGGATGTATAAGGAGTATGATTTAGGTCAGGCTCCTGCAAAGATGGAAGAATTGGCAGAGCATATCCGAACAGCAGATGGTTTTGTAGTTGTTGCGGGAGAATATAACCATTCCATTCAGCCAGGGTTGAGCAATCTGATGGATCACTATCTAGAAGAATACTTTTTCCGCCCGGCTGGGATTGTTTCCTACTCAACAGGTGGCTTTGGAGGAGTTCGGGCAGCCATACAGTTACGTGCTTTTCTGTCAGAGATGGGAATGTGTACGATTTCCAGTATTTTTGCTATTTCCAAAATTGGGGACTCTCTGGATGAAACAGGCGCTTCAGGGGCGATCGCTTTGACGAAGAGAGTCGGTCAATTTTTGGATGAATTAGAGTGGTATGAAGAAGCATTGCAACGCCAAAGAAAAGAAAAAGGCAACCCATTCTAATCAAGTCAGGATGGGTGTTAAGTAATAGTTATCAGCTTGTGATACTATTTCTCTAATTCCTTTCTGGGCAAGCTTTCTGGAGCGATCGCCGTCGAACTCACCTTAATGGAATAGACTCATGAATGGCTCTCCGGTGGATTCTCTTCTTGTGTTGGAAGTGGTTGTTCAGGTACGCTATCTTCTTGGGATGTAGATTCCACCCTTGTTGTCATACCGTGCTGTTCTTGCCCTCTAAGTCCTAGATATGTGGCGGCGCTGATTCCTTGTAGTGTCAGAAGTGTTTCATCAAATTCCGGCATTGCCAGATTTTTAATTACCTCCCAAACAAAGAATAGTCCGATCGCAATTGTCCAAATAAATGTTTGGAAGCGATGAAAGTTGACTCCATTAATATCCGATAATATGTCATAGAAAAATCCCTCAGAAATGCGTTGACTACCTTTTCTCTTTCTTTCATTACCCTGTCCATCAATTAATGAAGTACCAAATGCAGTTACAGAGTTAATTCCTAATAAAACTAGTGATTGACTTGTCAAAATATTGGTATAATCTCCTGTTATGCCGTAAATAATCAGATAAGCGCCAAAAATTAGAAATGTCCAAAAAGCAAGTTGAGATATCGATAAACTGAAGGGGTTTCTGTTTAATTTTTTTCTACCAAGGAAAAATTGAGCAATTCGGCTTTGCCGATTCTCTTTATCAAGATCAGCCTTTTCAGGTATCAACAGTTCTTGACCGCCAACCACCTCTTTTTGAGAGTAAACCCCTTCTATTCCAGCGCTACGAAGAGTACTGCGGCAATACCTAATAAATATTAATACAATAGCTACAAGTAAAAATAGACACAACCAAAATCGCCACGAAAACAGCACTATTTTTAATTGAGGAGGTGATAGAGGATCGCTCACCGGAATCGCCAGCTTTCGAGGACAGCCTACCCCTGCTATCGCATTAATACTATATCTATTTGCTCTCCCAAGAAGCGCATTCCATGCAGTTTCGGACGAGTCGGTACGTTCAAGTCGAAAGGCTAACCAATTATCATCAACAATTGTCTGTTGATCTTTACCTGGAACCCTGACAATGACTGGTTCTCCGTGGACATCCTCTAGTTCATAGCCATCTAGATACAACACTAATTGCCGAGGATCAAATGTATTGGTGGCATTAGCCGTTGTACTTCTAGTAGCTGCTGATAATCCTTCAACTCTTATCCTGATGCGATCGCCCATTTTAACTTGGTTAAGTCCATTGTCGGCAATTACTTGTTGAGTTTTCAGGCTAGGAGGTACTGAACATATCTGACGCGATGCCAAGTTTACAGCAGGGCCATCAGAACTATCTTGAGCAATGGCTGTAAAGTTGATAGAAACAATCGACAGAAAAACCAACAAAAAAATAGCAGTAAATCTTTTAACATTTTTATACATTACTCGGTATTCCAGCAACAGTGATTATTCTGTGGGTAGTGTAACCGTAGTTGAGTCATTCCGTATATTAAAAAACTTGTCTAAAAAACAATACATCCCCCGCTTACCCCCTTGGTGCTAGCTCCCTAAATCATAATGTTAAAACTATAGTAGTTATAAATTAAAACTTATACATAACAAAATCCAACCTAAAATTAAATAAAAAAATAAGCAAAGAGAGAAGATCATAATATCAATATGATAGTCACCATAAATAAAAGTTTATATATTTGAAGTTATTCCTATAGTTAAGAGAAATAGATAAGTTTTTCCTTATACATCCAATCTAATATTTGTTTAATAATTCGAGGTAGCGAGTGAACTAATTTGGCTTCAAAGGCTGTAAACTGATTTCAACAAGGTGAATGATGTCTCTGCGTCACATTAGAGCAGAGCCAATAAATTAGCCGAGTTTTTATATAGGTAGCCGCGTCATTGATGAAATGGCTGCGTTTACATTGGCAAATATAGCTTGATTAATCATTAGACAATGCAAGAAACATAACGTTTTTCTTGCCTAAATTGTCATAGCTATAAAAAATAAAATTTACCTTGAAAGGAGATATTATGACAGAATTTTTTAATCAAATTTCCCGTCGAAAATTTATCTTTGCAGCCGGGGCATCTGCGAGTGCTGTATTCCTCAAAGGCTGTTTGGGCAATCCCCCTGACAATCTAACTGGTGGAAGCAGTCAAGCACAACCAACTGCTCAATCGGTTTCTAATATTAGTCCTGAACAAACACCAGAAACTACTACAGTTAAATTAGGATATATACCCATTGTAGAAGCGGCTCCTTTAATTATTGCTAAAGAAAAAGGCTTTTTTGCAAAGTATGGCATGACAGATGTTGGCCTTTCCAAACAAGCTTCTTGGGGTGCAGCCAGAGATAACGTAGAAATTGGTTCGGCGGGTGGTGGTATAGATGGTGGTCAATGGCAGATGCCAATGCCACATTTAATTTCCGAAGGTTTAATTACCAAGGGAAATAAAAAAATTCCCATGTATGTCTTATGTCAATTGATTACACATGGTAATGGAATTGCGATCGCAAACAAGCACCAAGGCAAAGGTATTAGTTTAGAATTAGCCAGCGCCAAATCCCTATTCAAGGAATTAAAATCTTCAACCCCCTTCACCGCAGCATTTACCTTTCCCCATGTCAATCAAGATTTGTGGATTCGCTACTGGTTAGCAGCAGGTGGCCTAGATCCAGATGCAGATGTCAAATTGCTGACAGTACCTGCGGCGCAAACTGTAGCCAACATGAAAACAGGAACAATGGATGCCTTTAGTACAGGCGACCCCTGGCCATATCGTCTGGTACAAGACAAAATTGGCTACGTAGCAGCATTAACCGCAGAGATTTGGAAAAATCATCCTGAAGAATATCTCGCTATGAGAGGTGACTGGGTTGATAAAAATCCCAAAGCTACCAAAGCGATTTTAAAAGGAATCATGGAAGCCCAACAATGGTTAGATAATTTTGATAATCGCAAAGAAGCCGCTAAAATTCTCGCTGGACGGAATTATTTCAATCTTCCTTCACCGGAAATTCTGGCCGATCCATACCAAGGTAAATATGACATGGGTGATGGTCGTAAAATTGATGATAAATCAATGGCGGCTTATTACTGGAAAGATGAAAAAGGTAGTGTTTCCTATCCATATAAGAGTCACGATTTATGGTTCATAGTTGAAAACGTTCGCTGGGGATTCTTGCCAAAAGATTATATTGCCAATAATGGTGCTAAAGCCAAGGAATTAATCAACAAAGTCAACCGCGAAGATATTTGGAAAGAAGCTGCTAAAGAAGCTGGGATTCCTGCTGCTGATATTCCCACAAATACATCGCGTGGTGTAGAAGAGTTTTTTGATGGCATCAAATTCGACCCCGAAAAGCCAGAAGAATATTTGAAGAATTTGAAAATCAAAAAAGTCAGTGTTTAGAGAGAGGCACGATTAAACTCTTGTAGAGACGCGATTCATCGCGTCTAAAACAAATAACAAATAAAATTTGCGGAGAAGACAACATCATGACAATAGCTCAAAAACGCCCTGCAAGCCCTAGATTGAATAATAGCTTTATATCCGGTCTGCAAAAACAATTTCCTAATCTAATACCACCAGCGATCGCGATCGCAATCTTCTTGATTCTCTGGCAACTCTTTGCTTGGACTCCAGGTGCTACATTACCAGGGCCAATACAGGTTATTCAAGACACTTGGGTTCTCATTTTCTGGCCATTTTATGATCGGGGGGGGCTTGATAAAGGTTTATTTTGGCAGATTCTCGCTAGTCTGCAACGGGTTGCGATCAGTTATACCCTAGCTGCGATCGTTGGTATTGGCTTAGGCATTTTGATTGGGGTTAATAAAACCATGTCAAAAGCTTTAGACCCCATCTTTCAACTACTGCGGACAGTACCACCTCTAGCTTGGGTTCCCATTTCTTTAGCAGCTTTACGACAAAACGAACCAGCCGCCTTATTCGTAATTTTCATTACTGCAATTTGGCCTATCTTAATTAACACTGCTGTCGGTGTTACCCAAATTCCCCAAGATTACAACAACGTCGCCAAAGTTCTGCAACTTAGCCGCAAAGAATATTTCACTAATATTTTGATTCCGGCGGCATTACCCTACATATTTACCGGCTTGAGAATTGCGATCGGTTTAGCTTGGTTAGCGATTATCGCCGCCGAAATCGTCATGTCCGGTATTGTCGGAATCGGTTTCTTTATCTGGGACGCTTATCAAAATAACAACGTCAGCGAAGTAATTTTAGCCCTAGTTTATATCGGTGTCGTTGGTTTACTCCTAGATAAAGCGATGGGTTGGCTGCAAAACAAGATTTTACCAGCAGAGCAAAAATAGTCATTGGTCATTGGTCATTGGTCATTAGTCATTTGTAAAAAGCTAAGGACTAATGACTAAGTACGTACTAAGGACTAATGGCAAAAGACAAAGGACAAATACCAAATACCAAATACCAAATATCTTATGTTTGTAGCTGTCGATCAAATTGAAAAAGTTTTTGAATTAACTGGTGGTGGCAAATATATCGCCCTTAAAGGAATCGACCTCCAAATAAAAAAAGGAGAATTCGTTTCTTTAATTGGTCACTCCGGTTGCGGTAAATCCACTCTATTAAATATGATTGCAGGTTTGGATTTACCAACTGAGGGTCTTGTCACCTTAGAAGGACAAAGAATCACCAAACCTGGCCCAGATAGAATGGTGGTGTTCCAAAATTATTCGCTATTACCTTGGCGGACGGTAAGAGAAAATATTGCCCTCGCTGTAGATTCGGTAATGAAGGGCGTACCAGCTGATGAGCGAAATGCTATTGTCGAAAAACATATTAATATGGTGGGTTTGCGTCCCCATGCAGACAAACAGCCGGGGATGTTATCAGGTGGGCAAAAGCAGCGAGTTGCGATCGCCCGCGCCCTAGCAATTCGCCCGAAATTACTCTTGCTAGATGAACCCTTTGGTGCATTAGATGCACTCACACGCGGCAATTTGCAAGAACAACTGATGCAAATCTGCGAAGAAAATCAAGTTACCGCCGTGATGGTTACACATGATGTAGATGAAGCGGTGCTGTTATCTGACAGAATCGTGATGCTAACCAACGGCCCCGAATCTAAAATTGGTGACATTTTAGAAGTTGATATTCCCAGACCCCGCAAGCGGATGGAAGTAGTAGAACATCCCAGTTACTACAGCTTGCGGAGTGAGATGATTTACTTCCTCAATCAGCAAAAACGGATCAAAAAAATTCGGGCGCGGAAAACTGCCGACATTGCCCGTCATGGATTAGAAAAAGTTAACCTAGAAATTGGCTTTTTACCTCTGACAGCTTGCGCCCCCTTAGCAGTTGCTAAAGAAAAAGGCTTCTTTCTCAAACATGGTTTAGATGAAGTTAACCTCGTGCGGGAAAGTAGCTGGCGGGGTATAGAAGATGGCATCAGTGGTGGTTACTTAGATGCGGCTCAAATGCCTTCAGGGATGCCGATGTGGTTAACCTTGGGAGGACATAATAACCAACCTCTGCCCGTTGTCACCGCCCTTACCATGACTCGCAACGGTAACGCCATTACCTTGGCAAAACGCTTTTACGACGAAGGTGTGCAAAGCTTATCAGATTTCAAAAGATACCTGCTTCGCACCCGTGAACAACGGCACACAATGGGAGTAGTACATGCCGCATCGATGCACAACTTACTGCTGCGTTACTGGCTAGCGGCTGGTGGAATTGACCCAGATTGCGATGTGGACATGAAGACCATTCCCCCAGCGCAGATGGTAGCCGACCTCAAAGCTGGAAGCATTGATGGTTACTCCGTGGGTGAACCTTGGAACTACCGGGCTGCTGTGGAAAATGTCGGCTTTACCATCGCTACTGACTTAGAAGTTTGGCTGGGACACCCCGGTAAAGTTCTTGGTGTGCGGGAAGATTGGGCAGAAAATTATCCAAATACGCATATTGCCTTAACCAAAGCTTTGTTAGAAGCTTGCGTATATTGTGCAAATCCCGAAAATACCCAAGAAATTCGCCGAATTTTAGCAGGACGAGATTACGTCAGCACTGATTTAGAATATATTCAACTCGAAGATCCAGATAGTCTCAGCTGTGACTTAGACCATCCGTTGCGAGACTATGCCCATCACCAGTTTTATTCTGAATCTGCCATTAACCGCCCCAGCCGCACCGAACAAATTTGGATTATGAGTCAATTGGCGCGTTGGGGTGACACTCCCTTCCCCAGAAATTGGGTAGAAGTTGTTGAACGGGTTTGTCGAGTGCGTGTTTTCAGCACCGCCGCACGAGAATTAGGTTTGGATATTAGCTATATTCGCCAACCGATTAAACTGTTCGATGGTACTCCCTTTAACGCCGACGAGCCGATCGCCTATCTCAACAGCTTGAAAATTAAACGTGATTTTTCAGTCGCGGAAGTTGTTCTTGATGCACCAAGAAGGAGACTCGCCTCATAAAAAAATCGTGAGAGAAAGAGGGAGGGGGAGAAATAGGACATCACACGCGAACCTCTGAACTCCGTTAATGAGGCTTTGAACTCCATTAATGAACCTCTGAACTCCATTAATGAGGCTTTGAACTCCATTAATGAACCTCTGAACTCCATTAATGAGGCTTTGAACTCCATTAATGAGGCTTTGAACTCCATTAATGAACCTCTGAACTCCATTAATGAACCTCTGAACTCCATTAATGAACCTCTGAACTCCATTAATGAACCTCTGAACTCCATTAATGAACTTCTGAACTCCGTTAATGATATCTGACTTTTCACCCACCTCATGTAGAAAAACCAGCAAAAGACCTAACCCCCTACCCCCTTCCCTTGTAGAGAAGGGGGAAAATTCAAAGCCTCTCCCCTTCTAGGGGAGAGGTTTGGAGAGAGGTCAGAATATTCATTTGCACATCGCCTAAATTTAGCTTTTTAATCCCCAAATACCAAATACTATGCAAAACCGCAACTCAACAGCTACAAACACATTAGGAAAACCATTCGTAACTGCAACCACCACCCACAGACCTTTCCTAGAAATTAAAGACGTTACCAAAGTTTATCCTACAAAGAAAGGCCCCTTCACCGTACTTGATGGCGTTAACCTCAACGTCGAACAAGGCGAATTTATTTGCCTCATCGGCCACTCCGGCTGTGGCAAATCGACACTATTAAATATGGTATCTGGCTTTAACTTTCCCACATCCGGCGAAGTCTTACTCGAAGGAGAACCAATTACCAAGCCAGGCCCAGACAGGATGGTTGTCTTCCAAAACTATGCCCTACTACCCTGGCGGACTGCTTTTGAAAACATCTATTTAGCTGTTAACGCCGTTTATCCCAACAAACCACAAGCTGAAAAAAGAGCGATCGTGCGCGATCATCTAGCAATGGTGGGACTGGGTGATGCAATGGAAAAGAAACCAATGCAAATGTCCGGCGGGATGAGACAACGGGTTTCCATCGCCCGTGCTTTAGCGATTCGTCCCAAAGTCTTAATTTTAGATGAACCCTTTGGGGCGCTGGATGCCATCACCAAAGAAGAATTACAAGAAGAATTGCTGAAAATTTGGGGCGATAACCGTTGTACAGTGCTGATGATTACCCATGATATCGACGAGGCACTATTTTTGGCAGATAAATTGGTAATGATGACTAACGGCCCACACGCGAAAATTGGCGAAGTCATGGAAATTCCCTTTTCTCGTCCACGCGATCGCGCCCGGATCATGGAAGATCCCCAATACTACCAACTACGTAATTATGCTCTAGATTTCCTCTTTAACCGCTTTGCCCATGATGACGTAGGTTAAACTAATTCGTAATTCGTAATTCGTAATTCGTAATTCCTAATTAAAGACCCCAGCCCCAACCCCTCCCCGCTTTTCGGGAGGGGTTGGGGCTGGGGTTCTTCGAGTTTAATAAGCAATCAAGCGGACATGATATTAGTAATTAGTTAAACTAATCGTCATTCTCCTAATTTCTAAAATGGTTCCTTCCAAACGAGTTTATCTATTGCTAGTTTTAGGTATAGCGATTGCCCCGATCATATACTTTTTTCTTAGCATTAAAGCAGCGATCGCCATTATTGTCCTATTTGATGCCCTAATTCTCGGATTGATGGTTGCGGATGGTTTACAGGTGCGGCGTTCTCGCGTGCAAATTACCCGCGAATTACCATCCCGATTATCCATTGGGCGAGATAATCCGGTCATCCTAAAAGTAACATCACCAAAAACCAATGCCTTAATTGAAATCTGCGATTACTACCCAACAGGATTTGGTGTATCAGCATCTACACACCGGGCGATTATACCCAGTAATACCACCCAAGAATTGACGTATACCGTCAACCCAAAACAGCGCGGCGAGTTTCCTTGGGGAAATATTCAAGTCCGACAGTTAGGAATTTGGGGATTAGCTTGGGATGATTGGCAAATTCCTCAAAGTTTGCCAGTGAAAGTTTATCCTGATTTAGTGGGATTGCGATCGCTGACAATTCGTTTAACATTGCAATCATCAGGATCGATGCGCCAATCTCGCAAAACTGGTATTGGTACAGAGTTTGCCGAACTGCGAAACTATCGCACTGGTGACGATTTGCGGTTTATTGATTGGAAAGCTACCGCCCGTCGGGTTGGGGCTTATGGGAATGCAACGCCACTGGTGAGGGTTTTAGAACCAGAACAAGAACAAACTTTACTCATTTTGCTCGATCGCGGACGGTTGATGACCGCAAAGGTGCAGAATTTGCAGCGATTTGACTGGGGTTTGAATGCAACCTTATCCTTAGCATTGGCAGGATTACATCGAGGCGATCGCGTGGGTGTTGGTGTATTTGATCGCCAGATGCATACATGGATTCCCCCAGAACGCGGTCAACATCATTTAAATCAGTTAATCGATCGCCTAACTCCAATTCAACCAGTATTATTTGAATCTGATTATTTGGGGGCGGTAACAAATGTTTTGCAGCGTCAAACTCGCAGGGCGCTTGTAGTCGTGATTACCGACTTAGTGGATGTCACCGCCTCTACCGAACTCCTAGCTGCACTCTCCAAGCTAGCACCCCGCTATCTGCCATTTTGCGTAACTCTGCGAGATCCACAAGTCGATCATCTGGCACATACCTTTACAGATAATGTTACAAATACTTATACCCGTGCAGTGTCACTAGATTTATTAATGCAAAGACAAGTAGCATTCGCTCAATTGAAACAAAAAGGTGTATTAGTACTAGATGCGCCAGCAAATCAAATTGCCGATCAGGTAGTTGAGCGATATCTGCAACTCAAAGCACGGAATCAACTCTAATAGAGAGGCGAAATTAATTTCGCCTCTCTATTAATCAAGATTAAACAACCACAAAATTGTTGTTGGTTAATGACAATCCAGTTGATAATTGAGCAAATTTCACCTGAGCAAACCCAGTGTCACTGCCATCTTGGTCAAAGAACAGTCCACCTGTAGAATCATCATAGATGAATCGTTGAGCGATCGCAGTTGCAGATGTGCCGATGGTAAACTGACTTGTCTGAAGTGAACCTATTGATAAACCGCCACCAAAACCACTAGCTGATACCTGAATCAATTCATTTGTGGCATTGAAATCATAAATAGTGTCAACGCCTTCATTGTTGTAACTATTGAAAACAAAGGTATCAATCCCGCTCCCACCTATGAGGATGTCATTACCATTGCCACCTATGAGGGTATCATTGCCACTGCCACCATCAAGGGTGTTATTTCCTGTTGAGCGAGAGTCGAAGTTGGTCGTGCTAGAGTAGCTGCCAGAAATGTCAAAATAATCATTACCAGCACCTCCAGAGAGCAGGTTATTGCCTGATGAACCACCAGCCCTCAATGTATCGTCACCAGCACCTCCGTTGAGGGTGTTATTGCCTGATGAGCGAGAGCTGAAGAAGCCGTCCGTGACAGTGTAGAAGTAGCCAGAGATGTCAAAATAATCATTACCATCACCCCCAGAAAGGAGGTTATCACCTATTGAACCACCAGCCCTCAATGTATCGTCACCAGCACCTCCGTTGAGAGTGTTATTTCCTGTTGAGCTAGAGTTGAAGTAGGCCGTGCTGGAGTTGTAGCCAGAAAGGTCAAGATAATCATTACCATCGCCCCCAGAGAGCAGGTTATTGCCTTCTGAAACGCCAGCACTCAATGTATCGTCACCTGCACCTCCATTGAGGGTGTTATTGCCTGTTGAGCGGGAGTCATCTTGGCTGTAGGGGCCCGCCAAGTAGCCAGAGATGTCAAGAGAATCATTACCACTGCCCCCAGAGAGTAGGTTATCGCCTTCTGAACCGCCAGCAGACAATGTATCGTCACCTGCGCCTCCGTTGAGGGTGTTATTGCCTGTTGAGCGAGTGTCATACGTACCACGGTAACTGAGGTACCTGCCAGAGATGTCAAGAGAATCATTACCACTGCCCCCAGAGAGCAGGTTATCGCCTTTTGAACCGCCAGCCGTCAATGTGTCGTCACCTGCGCCTCCGTTGAGGGTGTTATTGCCTGTTGAGCGGGAGTCAGATATACCAAGATAAGCATAGTACCCGCCAAAGATGTCAAGAGAATCATTGCCATCGCCACCAGAGAGCAGGTTATCGCCCTTTGAACCGCTAGCCGTCAATGTATCGTTACCTGCGCCTCCGTTGAGGGTGTTATTGCCTGTTAAGCGAGAGTCGGATGAATTATAAACAAAGATACCAGAGACATCAAGATAATCATTGCCATCTCCCCCAAAGAGCAGGTTATTGCCAGCGCCACCCCGCAGCAAGTCGTTGCCACTTTTACCATCAATGATGTCATCACCTCCCTGACCATTGATGACATCATCTGAGTCATCAAAACCGCTAACGTTATTGTTCAAGTCGTTAAGGAAAGTGACTGTATTTTTATTGAAAATAGTGCTTTGGGTGGAATTGGCGTTGAAGACATCAAAGCTGTCTGTAGTGCTAGTTTGTCCATAAAACACAATATTGCCCAAGTCTACAGTGGCTCCTGTAGATATGCTGAGGTTATCCAGGTTTTCCAGGGCAAAGTTTTGTAGAATTACTGTACTATATAGACTATTTTGAAAGGTAATTTGCAGATTGCTGCCATTCTGGGTAAGCAGCAGATTTCGAGCAGTCAAGCCATTGCGTTGGAATATTAGGGTGTCCACTTCGGCAATGACTCCTGCTGTCGGATTTATTCCTTGACCCACGCCGCCAAAATCCGTAATATAAATCGCGTCGGTCGCGATATTGTAAATATCGTTGCCACCTCCACCAGTTAAGGTGTCGTAGTTTTGACCGACTAGGGTATCATTACCGTTGGTTCCAATGATATCTGCCATAAATTTTACCTACCTAAATTGATTTTTTCAGTAACTCTCAGTTCTTACAGTGCTGTCAGCGATGTTTTTGGGCACAAAAATTCACCAAAACTTGACGTTTTCGCTCCTCTTGAGAAACAATATATTTCTCGAAGATTCACCTATTTATTGCACTGAGCGATCAAATATCAGGTGCTAAAAATAGCATCTAATATTTTTTTGTACGTAGAGGTAATTCATGAATTGCCCCGACACCGTGTAGCTTTGTCTGGCTCCTAAATTTATTTTTTGGAAATCCCTAATTAAACAACTACAAAATTGTTGTTGGTTAGTGACAATCCAGTTGAGAGTTGGGCAAATTTTACCTGAGTAAACCCAGTGTCACTACCATCTTGGTCAAAGTACAGTCCACCTGTAGAATCATCATAGATGAATCGTTGAGCGATCACCGTTGCAGATGTGCCGATGGTAAATTGATTAGCTGAAAGTGAACCTGTTGATAACCCGCCACCAAAACCAGTAGTTGATACCTGAATTAATTCATTAGTGGCATTGAAATTATAAATACTATCTACACCTTCATTGTAACTATTGAAACCAAAGGTATCTGTACCATTCCCTCCTGCAAGGATGTCATTTCCGTTGCCACCATACAGGGTGTTATTACCGGAGGCATTATAGGCAAAGATATAATCATCACCGTTGTCACCATACAAGGTGTTATTCCCGGATGAATTATAGGCCAAAATATAATCATTGCCATCACCCCCTGATAGTAGATTATCGCCTGTTAAACCGCCAGTATTCAACGTATCGTCACCAGCGCCACCTTCTAGAGTGTTATTACTAAATGAGTCATAATTGTAGTATTCAGAGTTTCCTTCAGGAGATTCGTAGTTGTAGGAATAGCCAAGGATGTTAAGAGAATCATTACCATCACCTCCTAAAAGTAGGTTATTACCTCTTGAACCGTCAGCATTTAACGTATCGTCACCAGCACCGCCATTGAGGGTGTTATTGCCTGATGAGCGATAGTTAAAGAAGTCAGATTCGTAGTAGTACTTTTTGGTCAAGGTATAACCAGAGACATTAATAGAATCATTGCCATCACCTCCTAAGAGCAGGTTATCGCCTGTTGAACCACCAGCATTCAACGTATCGTTACCAGCGCCACCGTTGAGAGTGTTTTTGCCTGATGAGCGAGAGTCATAGTATTCGGAATATTCATCGTTGTAGGATAGGAGGTAGCCAGAGACATTAATAGAATCATTGCCATCACCCCCTAAGAGCAGGTTATCGCCTGTTGAACTGTCAGCGCTCAAGTTATCGTCACCAACGCCACCGTCGAGGGTGTTATTACCAGACAGCACAGAGGGTAAGTAGCTAGAGGCAAAGATATAATCATTGCCATCATCCCCTAAGAGTAGGTTATCACCTGTTGAACCGCCAGCATTCAACGTATCATTACCAGCGCCACCGTTGAGGGTGTTTTTGCCAAATGAACGAGAGTCATAGGGATTAGAGGGAGAGTAATCGTCGGAGAAATAGCCAGAGATGTCAAGAGAATCGTTACCATCATTCCCTAAGAGGAAGTTATCACCTTTTGAACCACCAGCATTCAACGTATCGTCACCAGCACCACCGTTGAGGCTGTTATTACCTGATGAGCGAGAGTCGTAGTAATTTTCGAGGTAGCCAGAGACGGTGATAGAATCATTGCCATCACCCCCAGATAGCAGGTTATCACCCGTTGAATCGTCAGCATTCAATTGATCATCACCAATACCACCATCAAGGGTGTTATTTCCCACACCGTCAACAAGAGTATCATTTCCCGCGCTGCCAATGAGAATATCATTTCCCGCACCACCTCTAAGCAGGTCATTACCGCTCAAGCCGTTGATGTAGTCATTACCCCCCTGACCATTAATGACATCATTGGAGTTATCAAAACCCGTGATGTTGTTATCGAGGTCATTCAGGAAGGTAACAGTGTCGCCTTTGAACAGGGTAGTTTGAGTGGAATCAGCATCAAACACATCGAAACTGTCGTTGATGCTGGTTTCTCCATCAAACAGAATATTGCCAATAGCTGGTTGTGAAGAAGTTGCTTGCAGATTATCCAAGTCTTCTAATTTGAAGTTTTGGAGAATGACTTTGTCATTAGTGAGAGATTGAAAGCTAATTTCTAAGTTGTTACCATTTTGAGTTAATAGCAGATTTTGAGCAGTTAAGCCACTACCTATAAATTGCAAAGTGTCTAAGAAAGCAATGACTGCCTCTGAGGGATTTGAGCCTTTACCCACACCACCGAAATCGGTGATAATATCAGTGCCGTAACTAGTGCTGTAGAGTAAGTTGTAAATAAATTGATCATTGCCTCCACCACCAGTTAGGGTGTCGTTATCATTCCCACCTGTCAAAACATTATTACCTGCACTGCCAGTAATCGTATCATTTCCAGAACCCCCGGAGAGTGTATCGTTGCCACTGTTGCTCACAATGTTGTCATCAAAGCGCGTACCTGAGATATTTAATCGTTCGATATTTTTGTAGTCAACCTGATACGTACCTGCCGTAATTTCTCCAATGTTATTAGTAGCATTGAAAGTCGTTGTGATACCCCCTGTAGCATTGCTGTAATTAACGAATAAAATATCGTCACCCTTTCCTCCATCTACGATATCTTTGCCACCATCGCCTGTGGAGAGTGTATCGTTGCCACTGTTGCCCACAATATTGTCATCAAAGCGCGTACCTGAGATATTTAATCGTTCGATATTTTTGTAGTCAACCTGATACGTGCCTGCCGTAATTTCTCCAATGTTAGTAGTAGTATTGAATGTAGTTTTGATCCCCTTTGTAGCTAATGTGTAATCGACAGACAACAAATCGTCATCTTTACCCCCATCTACCGTTTGAGCCACTAAATTAGAGGGGGCACTATCTGAGGATGTGGGGCTTAGATAGAAGGAATCATTGCCATCGCCACCAGAAAGTAAGTTATTTCCTGTTGCATATTCAGCCCTCAAGGTATCCTCACCAGCCCCACCCTTGAGGGTATTATTGCCTGATGAGGGGTAAAAAGACGGCCCACCACTACCCCCTATGACTATGCCAGAGACGGAGAGAGAATCATTGCCATCGCCACCAGAAAGTAAGTTATTGCCTGTCGAATACTCAGCCCTCAAGGTATCCTCACCAGCACCACCTTTGAGGGTATTATTACCTAATGAGCTAAAATTAAAGTACGATCTATAATACCTAAACCCAGAGGTAGAAAGGTAATCATTGCCATTGCCCCCAGAGAGAAAATTATTGCCCTCTTCAGACTCAGCATTCAAGGTATCATCACCAGCACCACCTTTTAGGGTGTTATTGCCTGAAGAGTTAACAACTTCGTATGGGTAGCTGCTATAAACATAAGAGGCGTAGAGAGAATCATTGCCATTGCCCCCAGAGAGGAAGTTATCGCCTTCTGAACCCCCAGCACTCAATGTATCGTTACCAGTGCCACCCTTGAGGGTATTCTTGCCTGTTGAGGAGTCAACATCCAAGATATCATCGCCCAGATCACCAATGAGAGTATTATTCCCAGCACCACCCCGCAGCAAGTCGTTGCCACTTTTGCCGTCAATGATATCATCACCCCCCTGACCATTTATGACATCATCTGAGTCGTCAAAACCATTAACATTATTGTTCAGGTCGTTAAGAAAGGTGACTGTATTTTTGTTGAAGACAGTGCTTTGGGTGGAGTTGGCATTGAAAACATCAAAGCGGTCTGTAGTGCTAGTTTGGTCAGAAAACACAATATTCGTCAAGTCTACAGTGGCTCCTGTAGATGTGCTGAGGTTATCGAGGTTTTCCAGGGCAAAGTTTTGCAAGGTGACTGTAGGACTGTAATAATAATTCTCATCAAAGGTGATTTGCAGATTGCTGCCATTCTGAGTAAGCAGCAGATATTTAGCAGTCAAACCAACACCTGAGAATGTTAAGGTATCAACTTCGGCAATGACTTCTGCTGTCGGATTTGTTCCTTGACCTACGCCACCAAAATCCGTAATAGTATAAGTGTAGCGAGAAGATTCGCCGTAGTAAATGTCATTGCCACCCCCACCAGTCAAGGTGTCGCCGTTGTTACCAAATAGGGTATCATTACCGTTGGTTCCGATGATATCTGCCATAACTTTTACCTGACTAAATTGATTTTTTAAGTAATTTCAGTTCTTTACACTGCTGTAAGTGATGTTTCCAGGCACGAAAATTCACAAAAACTTGACGTTTCGATACTCTTGAGAAACAGTAATATTTCTTGAAAATTCACCCTGAGAATGGAATTCTACGTAACAATTCTCGAACTTCTTGAACTTAGAGTTTAGTAAATAGGCAATTTAAGCCTTGACTGTCCAGAAGTCAATTCATGAATTAACCCTATATGTGTTGATGCGTAAGTCCTATAACTATTCTCTTACTATCTAAGCCTTAAGCACTATACAAATTAATCAAGCTGTGAATTTCAGATAATTGTTCAGTAGAAATCAGTGAACAACCATCAAAAAATCAAGCTTGAATGCCTAAAAACCAATTTTGATATTTGGTTTTTGCCAGTGCCTAAGTCCTACTAGTTTCAAAATGGGAAGCAGTTAACTTTTGATTGGGAAAGATATTTTTATGCCTCCTTGTAGGCTATTCTTTGTGAGTGCCGAGCTTGAACATAGAGAACATCTCAATTGCCTCAAAATAACTACATACTGAATATCTTACTTAGATGTCTATATTTAAATAACCGTCTTTGCATACTCTTCACATTGTTCGATGATAAATGTATACACAAATACTGAACTTTATCAATTCTTCATACTTTTCTACTTTCTAAGTAATAAGAAAGCATAAAACAGTAAAAAAGTTTGAAGGAGCAATGCAAAATCAATATTTTCCTTTTTAAATGGGGTGATGATGGAGATTGAGCGATTACTCTAGATTCTCAAAATTACAAACGCAGATATGAGCTAACTAAGTTAAAAGGTGTTGATGAATCAATACCTCATTCCGCAACACCTCTTTTTCTTAAAATTCATTACATTGAGCAATCAAATATGAGATGCTATTTATAGCATCTCATATTCTCTAGGTAAGTCAATTCATGAATTGCCCCGACACTATGTAGTTTTGCCTAACTCTTAATTAAGATTAAACAACCACAAAATTGTTGTTAGTTAGTGACAATCCAATTGAGAGTTGGGCAAATTTTATCTGAGTAAAATCACCTGCGCTGCCATCTAGGTCAAAATACAGCCCACCTGTAGAATCATCATAAATGAATCGTTGATTGCTTGTCGTTGCAGATGTTCCGATGGTAAACTGACTTGTCTGAAGTGAACCTTTTGACAACCCGCCACCAAAACGAGCAGCATCTACATCTATCTGAATTAATTCATTAGTGGCGTTGAAATCATAAATAGTGTCAACACCCCCATTGTAATCATTGAAACCAAAGGTATCAATCCCATTTCCTCCAATTAGGCTATCATTACCACCATCTCCACCTGTAAGGGTATCATTGCCATTGGTGCCAACAATATTGTCATCAAAGTTTGTACCTGAGATATTTACTCGTTCAATATTTTTGTAGCTAACCCGATATGTGCCTGTCGTAATTTCTCCAATGTTAGTAGTGGTATTGAATGTCGTTGTTATACCGTCTGTAGCTAAGGAGTAATCTTCAAACAACAAATTTAACAAATCGTCAGGTAAGCTGTAATTGGCAAACAACAAATCGTCACCCTCACCCCCATCTACCGTTTGAGTCAATAAATTAGAGGGGGCAAGAGATGCAAATGTGGGGCTGAGATAGAAGGAATCATTGCCATCGCCCCCAGAGAGGAAGTTATTCCCTCCTGAATAATCAGCCCTCAAGGTATCGTCACCAGCCCCTCCATTGAGGGTGTTATTCCCCGATGAGGAGAAATAAGTAGCGCCTTCGGCGCTGTAATTAAAATAGGCAGAGACAGAGAGAGAATCATTGCCATCGCCCCCAGAGAGGAAGTTATTCCCTCCTGAATAATCAGCCCTCAAGGTATCGTCACCAGCGCCACCCTTGAGGGTATTATCGCCTGACGACTTAAAATTAGGACTTCTTCTATTATTAAAAGTGCCAGAGGTGGAGAGATAATCATTACCATCGCCCCCAGAGAGGAAGTGACTGCCGGATGGAGACTCAGCGTTCAAATAATCGTCACCAGCACCACCCTTGAGGGTATTATTGCTTGAGGAACTGAAAGAGATGAGACGGTCAGGGGCAAACGTGCTAAAAACGTCAGCAGTATAAAGAGTATCATTGCCATCGCCGCCAGAGAGGAAGTTATTCCCGGATGTTGCTCCAGCATCCAAGTAATCGTCACCATCGCCACCCTTGAGGGTATTATCCCCTGCTGAAAATTCAACATTCAAGTAATCGTTTCCAGTACCACCAACAAGTGAGTCATTACCTGTGAGGCTATCGTCTCCCACACCACCAACCAGGGTATCATTTCCTATACCACCAAGGAGAGTATCATTTCCCGCACCACCTCTGAGCAAATCGTTCCCACTCAAGCCATTAATGATGTCATTGCCCCCCTGAGCATTTATGACATCATCTGAGTTGTCAAAACCGCTAACGTTATTGTTCAGGTCGTTAAGGAAGGTGACTGTATTCTTATTGAATATGGTGCTTTGGGTCGAGTCGGCATTGAAGACATCAAAGCTATCTGTAGTGCTAGTTTGTCCATTAAACACGATATTGCCCAAGTCTACAGTGGCTCCTGTAGATTTGCTCAGGTTATCCAGGTTTTCCAAGGCAAAGTTTTGTAGGATAAATAAGTCTCCAAAAAACCTTGTTGTATAAGGATCGCCTTCAAAGTTGATTTCTAGATTGTTGCCATTCTGGGTTAATAGTAAGTTTTTAGCAGTAGCACCATTGCCCTGGAATTCTAAAGTGTCTACTTCGGCAATGACTTCTGCTGTCGGGTTTGTCCCTTTACCTACGCCACCAAAATCGGTGATGATATTATTTTTGTTATTGGGTGGGGAGTTGTAGTCGTAAACAAATTTATCGTTGCCGCTTCCACCAGTCAAGGTATCGTTGCCACCAGTATATCCATATATGTTTATAGTATCGTTACCGTTGGTTCCAATAATGATATCTGCCATAACTTTTACCTACCTAAATCAATTTTTTCAGTAACTTAAGTTCTTACAGTGTTCTTGTGTGGTTTAAAAACACAAAAATACATCAAAACTTGGCGTTTTCGATCTTCTTGAGGATATAGCAATATTTCTTGAAAATTCACCCAGAAAATAGGATTCTACGTAACAATTATCGAACTTAGAGCTTAGTAAAAAGGCAGTGAAAGCCTTGATTGTCCGTAAGTTCAATTCATGAATTGACCGTATATGTGTTGATGCATAAGTTCTATAACTATCTCTTGCTATTTAAGCCTTAAGCACTATACAAATTAATCAAGCTGTCAATTCCAGATAATTGTTCAGTAGAAATCAGTGAACAGTATCAAAAAATCAAGCTTGAATCCCTAAAAACCACTTTTTATATTTGGTTTTTTGCCAGTGCCTAAGCCCTACTAGCTTTAAAGTAGGAAACAGTTAACTTTTGAGCAGGAAAGATGTTTTTATACCTTGTTTGTGGGTTATTCTCCTTAAGTGTCGAGCTTGAATATATAGAACATCTCAATTGCCTCAAAATAACTACATACTCAATATCTTACTTAAATGTCTATACTTAAATAACCATCTTTGTATACTCTTCACATTATTTGCTGAGAAATGTATAAATAAATACTGAGCTTTATATATTCTTCATACTCTTCTAGTTTCTAAGTAACAAGAAAGCAGAAAACAGTAAAAAAGTTTGAAGGAGCGATGTAAAATAAATATTTACCTTTTTGAATGGGGCGATGATGGAGATGTTGCGATCGCTATATCAATCTTAGATGTCTTTACAGCGATCGCTTTAGATTATCAAAATCACAAACGCAGATATGAGGTAACTAAGTTAAGTTGATGAATCAACACCTCATTCCGCAACACCTCTTTTTCTTAAGATTCATTACATTAAGCAATCAAATATGAGATGCTATTTTTAGCATCTCATATTCTCTAGGTAAGTCAATTCATAAATTGCGCCGACACTATGTAGTTTTGCCTAACTCTTAATTAAGATTAAACAACCACAAAATTGTTGTTGGTTAGTGACAGTCCAGTTGAGAGTTGGGCAAATTTCACCTGAGTAAAATCACTTGCGCTGCCATCTTGGTCAAAATATAGCCCACCTGTAGAATCATCATAGATGAATCGTTGAGCGATCGTGGTTGCAGATGTTCCGATGGTAAACTGGCTTGTCTGAAGTGAACCTATTGACAACCCGCCACCAAAACGAGCAGCATATATCTGAATTAATTCATTAGTGGCGTTGAAATCATAAATAGTGTCAACATCCCCACTGTATCCATAGAAACCAAAGGTATCAGTGCCATTTCCTCCAATTAGGCTATCATTACCACCGCCTCCAGTAAGGGTATCATTGCCACTGTTCCCCACAATTAAGTCATTAAAGCGTGTACCTGAGATATTTAATCGCTCGATATTCTTGTAGCTAACCCGATTCGTGCCTGTCGTAATTTCTCCAATGTTAGTAGTGGTATTAAATGTGGCTGTAATACCCCCAGAAGTATTATAGTTGTAGCTGTTGTAACCAAAGGACAACACATCGTCACCCTCACCTCCATCTATGGTATCGTTGCCACTTGCGCCTGTAGAGAGTGTATCATTACCATTGCTGCCAACAATATTGTCATCAAAGTTTGTACCTGAGATATTTAATCGTTCGATATTTTTGTAGCTAACCCGATATGTGCTTGTCGTAATCTCTCCAATGTTAGTAGTGGTATTAAATGTGGTTGTAATACCGTCTGTAGCTAAGGAGTAATATTCATCAAACGAATCTAACTCGTCAGATAAGTTGTAATTGGCAAACAACAAATCGTCACCTTCACCCCCATCTACCGTTTGAGTCAATAAATTAGAGGGGGCAAGATATGCAAATGTGGGGCTGAGATAGAAGGAATCATTGCCATCGCCCCCAGACAGGAAGTTATTCCCTGTTGACTGTTTAGCGTTTAAGGTATCGTCACCAGCCCCTCCATTGAGGGTATTATTTCCCGATGAGGAGAAATAAGTAATGCCTTCGGCGGTGTTACTAAAATAGGCAGAGACGGAGAGAGAATCATTGCCATCGCCCCCAGAGAGGAAGTTATTGCCTGTTGAATAATCAGCCCTCAAGGTATCGTCACCAGCGCCTCCATACAGGGTATGATTGCCTGACGAGCTAAAATTAGAAATTCTTCTATAATAAAAAGAGCCAGAGGCGGAGAGAGAATCATTGCCATCGCCCCCAGAGAGAAAGTGAGTGCCAGATGGAGACTCAGCGTTCAAGGTATCGTCACCAGCACCACCATTGAGGGTGTTATTGCTTGAGGAACTGAAAGAGATGATCTCGTCGCCCCCGTACATGGTAAAAACGTCAGTAGCATAAAGAGAATCATTGCCATCGCCGCCAGAGAGGAAGTTATTCCCTGATGTTGCCCCAGCATCCAAGGTATCGTCACCATCGCCACCCTTGAGGGTATTATCCCCTGCTGAAAATTCAACATTCAAAAAATCATTTCCATTACCACCAACAAGATAGTCATTACCTGTGAGGGTATCGTCTCCCACACCACCAACCAGGGTATCATTTCCTATACCACCAACGAGAGTATCATTCCCCGCACCACCTCTGAGCAAATCGTTCCCACTCAAGCCATTAATGATGTCATTGCCCCCCTGAGCATTTATGACATCATTTGAGTTGTCAAAACCGCTAACGTTATTGTTCAGGTCGTTAAGGAAGGTGACTGTATTCTTATTGAATATGGTACTTTGGGTCGAGTCGGCATTGAAGACATCAAAGCTATCTGTAGCGCTAGTTTGACCCTCAAACACGATATTGCCCAAGTTTACAGTGGCTCCCGTAGATTTGCTAAGGTTATCAAGGTTGGACAGGGCAAAGTTTTGCAGGATAAGTGAGGGTGAACTATTATAAAACCTCGTAATAGGATCGTCTACAAAGCTGATTTCCAGATTGTTGCCATTCTGGGTCAGAAGCAAGTTTTCAGCAGTAGCACCATAGCCCTTTAATTCTAAGGTGTCCACTTCGGCAATGACTTCTGGTGTCGGGTTTGTCCCTTTACCTACGCCACCAAAATCGGTGATGATATTCTTTTTGTCGTCGAGGCTACCGTATAAGTAATCAAATTCGTAAACAAATTTATCGTTGCCGCTTCCACCAGTTAAGGTATCGTTGGCATCGCCGATAATAATATCGTTGCCGCTTCCACCAATTAAGATATCGTTGCCAGTTGAGATATATTTGGCACCGCCGATAATAGTATCGTTGCCTGCTAGACCGTTAATCGTATCCGCCTCGTAACTGCCAAATAGACTATCGTCACCATTGGTTCCAATGATATCTGCCATAACTTTTACCTACCTAAATCATTTTTTTCAGTAACTTCAGTTCTTACATTGCTGCTTGTGCATAAGGGCACAAACAACTCACTAAAACTTAGGGTTTTCGATACTCACTCTTGAGGAACAGTAATATTTATCGAAGATTCACCCAGAGCATGGGATTCTACGTGACAATTATCCAACTTAGAGACTAGCAAAAAGAGAGTTAAAGCCTTGATTGTCCGTAAGTTCAATTCATGAATTAACCCTATATGTCTTGATGCGTAAGTTCTATAAATATCTCCAACTATCTAAGCCTTAAGCACTATACAAATTAATCAAGCTGTGAATTCCAGATAATTGTTCAGTAGAAATCAGTGAACAATTATCAAAAAATCAAGCTTGAATGCCTCAATACGAATTTTTTTTATATTTGTTTTTTTTGCCAGTGCCTAAGTCCTACTAGTTTCAAAGTAGGGAACAGTTAACTTGAGGATGGGAAAGATATTTTTATACCTTGCTTGTGGGCTATTCTCCGTGGATGTCGAGCTTAAACATAGAGAACATCTTAAATCGCCTCAAAATAAGTACATAACTTAATATCTTACTTAGATGTCTATACTTGAATAATCGTCTTTACACACTCTTCACATTATTTGACGATAAATCTATGTACAAATACTGAGCTTTATCAATTCTTCATACTATTGTAGTTTCTAAGTAATAAGAAAGCATAAAACAGTAAAAAAGTTTGAAGAGTAATGCAAAATCAATATTTTCCTTTTGGAATGGGGCGATGATGGAGATTGAGCGATCGCTATATCAATCTTAAATATCTCTGCAATGATTCCTGTAGATTCTCAAAATTACAACGCAGACATGAACTAACTGAGGCAAAAAGTGTTGCTGAACGATCTCTTGATTCAGCAACACTTCTTTCTCTTAACATTACTCCTGAATTTATTTTTGGGAAATCCCTAATTTAGACTAAACAACCACAAAATTGTTGTTAGTTAGTGACAATCCAGTTGAGAGTTGGGCAAATTTTACCTGAGTAAAACCACCTGCGCTGCCATCGAGGTCAAAGTACAGTCCACCTGTAGAACTATCATAAATGAATCGTTGAGCGATCGCGGTTGCAGATGTTCCGATGGTAAACTGGCTTGTCTGAAGTGAACCTATTGATAACCCGCCACCAAAACCAGCAGAGGATACCCGAATCAGATCGTTAGTAGCCTTAAAATTATAAATACTATCAACGCCTTCAGTGTAACTACTGAAAGCAAAGGTATCAGTCCCATTCCCTCCTGTGAGGATGTCATTACCATTGCCACCATAAAGAGTGTTATTACCTAATGCGTTAGATGCAGAAAGAGTATCATTGCCATCACCCCCAGAGAGTAAGTTATTGCCTGTTGAATAATCAGCAACTAACTTATCTGCACCAGCACCACCGTTGAGGCTATTATTGCCTGACGTTCTGCGATAGATTCCTTCACCAGACCCACCGTAATCGCCATATTCGTCATACTCGTAGCCAGAAGCGGAAAGATAATCATTGCCATTATCTCCATTCAGCAAATTATCACCTGATGAATAGTCAACATTTAAGTTATCATCACCTTCACCACCGTTAAGGGTGTTATTTCCAGTAGTCTTATACAATGTTCCTCCGAAGCCATGACCGTAGCTAGAAGCGGAGAGATTGTCATTTCCATCGCCACCAGAGAGCAGATTAGCGCCTCGTGAATAGTTTACATTTAAGTAATCCTTGCCAGCACCACCATTGAGAGTGTTACTACCTGATGTGTTATCAAACCTGTAGCCCTCGAAGTTGGAGGCAAAGAGAGAATCATTACCAGCACCACCAGAGAGCAGATTATTGCCTGTTGAAATGTTAGCACTCAAGTAATCGTCACCAGTGCCACCGTTGAGAGTATTATTACCATCGGTAAGATTGATGGAGAGAGTATCATTGTTATCTCCACCATCCAGGAAGTTATTGCCTTTTGAAAAGAAAGCACTCAAGCTATCATTACCAGCGCCACCTTTGAGAGTGTTATTACCAGATACCACAGGGTCGTAGTAGCCACCGGAGACGGAGAGAGTATCATTGCCATAGCCACCATCCAGTAAGTTATCGCCTGGTGAATAGTCAGCATTCAAGCTATCGTTACCAGCGCCACCATTAAGAGTATTATTACCAAACACCGCATCGCTGCTGTAATAGTCACCAGAGACGGAGAGAGTATCATTTCCATCACCACCAGAGAGCAGGTTATTGCCTGGTGAAGAGTCAACATTCAAGTTATCGTTTCCAGTACCACCATCGAGGGAGTTATTTCCCGTATCACCAACAAGGGTATCATTTCCCGTACCACCAACGAGAGTATCATTCCCCGTACCACCATCCAGTAGGTTATTGCCTGTTGAACCGCTAGCACTCAAGTAATCATCACCAGCACCACCATTGAGGGTGTTCTTGCCAGATGAACGAGAGTCGTATGTGTTGGAGAGGTCGCGGATTTCGTAGGGGTTGCTGTAGGGAGTGTACTTGTAGTAGCCAGAGATGGAGAGAGTATCATTACCACCGCCACCAGAGAGCAGGTTATTGCCTTGTGAACCACTAGCGCTCAAGCTATCGTTACCAGCACCACCGTTGAGGGTGTTATTGCCAAAGGAGCGAGAGTCATTATTTGAGTAGCTATTTCCTTCGTAATAGCCAGAGATGGAGAGATTATCATTACCATCGTCCCCAGAGAGCAGATTATTGCCTGCTGAACCGCTAGCACTCAAGTTATCGTCACCAGCGCCACCATTGAGGGTGTTCTTGCCAGATGAGCCAAGGTAGCCGGCCTCTGGGTAGTTGACGTATCCACCGTAGCTAAAGACATCAAGATAATCATTGTCATCGCCTCCAGAAAGCAGATTATCCCCTGTTGAATTTTTAACACTCAAGCTATCGTTACCAGTACCACCGTTGAGAGTATTATTGCCCGCACCACCAATAAGAGTATCCTTCCCCGCACCACCTCTCAAAAGGTCGTCACCACTTTTGCCATCGATGTAGTCATTACCACCCTGACCATTGATGACATCATTTGAATCGTCTAAACCTGTAATGTTGTTGTCAAGGTCATTGAGGAAAGTTACCGTGTTTTTGATACCCAGACTAGTATCAGTGGAGTCGGCATTTAAGACATTAAAACTGTCAGTGATGCTAGTTTGTCCATCAAACAGGATATTGCCAATAGCTGGTCTTGTTCCAGAACCATTCAGGTTCTCCAAGTTTTCTAAGTTGAAGTTTTTTAGGATAATTTTGCTATCAGCCACCCCATCAAAGGTAATTTCCAGATTGTTACCATTCTGGGTAAGCAACAGATTTTTAGCATTGAAACCAGCACCCTGGAATTTGAGCGTATCCACTTCAGCAATGACTGCTGCTGTAGGGTTTGTTCCTTTACCTACGCCACCAAAATCAGTAATAGTATCAGTACCATCACCCAAGTTGTAAATAAATTTATCCTTGCCACCACCACCAGTCAGCGTGTCGTTACCCTTTTTAGCTGTAATGCTATCGTTGCCTGCTTTACCCTTAATTGTGTCAGCATCATTACTGCCCATTAAAGTATCATCACAGTTGGTTCCAATTATATTTGTCATAACTTTTGCACTTCCTTAATCAATGTTTTAGTAACTTTATTAAAGTTTTCAGCCCGGAGTTAGTACTGTTTTAGAACACAAGAACTCGCCGAGAGTTTACACTTTCGGCATATTTTTATGTCACCCTTGAGGGACAGTAATTTTTTTGAAAATCTACTCTGTCAAACAGCTTGCAAATAACATGCAGCTATCTGCATATCAAGCTGTCATTCACTATAAAAATTAATGAGTGTGTAGATAGACTGAAATAGGACATTTCAGGCTTTTTACAATCATCTTCAATTTAATAGCGTAGGTAGGCATCATTGAAAAAGCATCACAAAATCGAGCTTCAACGCCTGAAAACTACACCTCATACGTTTATTTTTTGTCAATGCGTAAATCCTAGTACCTTGAGAATAGGGAACAGTTAACTCTTGATAGAGAAGGTGATTCTCATACCCTTGTTGTGGGCTATTGCCTGTGGGTGTCTAGCTTAAAAATAGGGAACATTTAAATAACCTGATATTAACAAATACTGAATATTTACTTAGATGTCTATACTTTAAGAAGCATCTTTGCATACTCTTTACATTATCTGCCTAAATATATATATGCTAAGAAATTCTCTTAGTATATCCTTCACATTTTGAGAATTTATAATTAAGATTTTGCAGATACCAGCAGTTACAAGAAAGTTGGAGTGGAGGCTTTCAAAGCAATAAATTTCCAATATGTTTTTCTTTGTGAACGCTGTCATACCTGCGGTAAGCTACACCCTACGCATGATAAAATATCATCGCTGTGCAACACATACTATAAGTTACAAAAGTTACAAACGCATACATGAAGTAATTTAGCCAAGAAGACTTAATGCTTATTAAACGTTTGCTGCGATCGCTATGATGAAATAAAATCTCAAATGCAAAGATGATCCAACTTAGTCAAGAACACTTGCAAATTATCTGCACCCATGCTGAAAGCACCTATCCAGATGAGTGTTGCGGTATAATTCTGGGCTATCTGGCTAATGAGGGTAAAACTGTGGTAGAAGTCGTGCCAACAGAAAATGCCTGGAATACAGAAGCGGCGGCTGAGTTTTTAGGGGAACGCACAGCAGAAAGTAAAAGACGGCAATATGCGATCGCACCCGAAGTTATGCTAAAAATGCAAAAGGAAGCACGCGATCGCTCACTGAACATTATCGGTATTTTTCACTCCCATCCAGATCATCCTGCTATCCCTTCAGAATGCGATCGCTTATATGCTTGGCAAGGATACTCGTATATAATAGTTACCGTCCAAAACGGTAAAGCTGGAGAACTTCTAAGTTGGAGCCTTGACGATCGTCATCAGTTCCAAGCAGAGGCAATTAAAAATATAATTTAACGATTTACTTTAAAGACAGTCACTCGTAGCGGTTTTAGCCACCACCACGGATAAAAATTCACCTTCCCTACTAGACATCTCTAATATAAGATACAGTTTTTCGATAGGATAATATTCCGCTCTCCCAGATCATAACTGCTATGCTCAACCCTAATCTGGACGAAATCCAGTTGACCAAGGACGATTACGAACGCTACTCCCGACACCTGATTTTACCGGAAGTAGGGCTAGAAGGACAGAAGCGCCTAAAAGCCGCCAATGTACTATGTATCGGTACAGGTGGACTAGGTTCACCACTACTTTTATATCTAGCGGCGGCGGGTATTGGACGCATCGGAATTGTCGATTTTGATATTGTCGATACTTCCAATCTGCAACGCCAAGTCATCCACGGGACATCTTGGGTGGGTAAACCCAAGATTGAATCAGCAAAAACCCGCATTCACGAGATTAACCCCTATTGTCAGGTTGATTTATACGAAACTCGCCTGACTTCCGAAAACGCCCTAGAAATCCTGGAACCTTACGATATCGTCGTGGATGGTACTGATAACTTCCCCACCAGATATCTAGTTAACGACGCTTGCGTATTGCTGAATAAGCCCAATGTCTACGGTTCAATTTTACGCTTTGAAGGCCAAGCTACTGTATTTAACTACCAAGGCGGGCCGAATTATCGTGACCTTTTCCCAGAACCACCACCACCAGGAATGGTTCCCTCTTGTGCAGAAGGTGGTGTACTGGGGATTTTGCCAGGAATTATTGGTTTAATCCAAGCAACGGAAACTGTCAAAATCATTTTGGGACAAGGTAATACCCTAAGTGGACGATTGCTGCTATATAATGCCTTAGACATGAAATTTCGGGAATTGAAACTGCGTCCTAACCCGATTCGCCCAGTGATTGAAAAGCTGGTAGACTACGAAGAATTTTGCGGAATTCCCCAAGCTAAGGCAGAAGAGGCAAAACAGCAGATGGAAAGTCAAGAAATGACAGTTAAGGATTTGAAGGAATTGCTGGATAGTGGTGCAAAGGATTTTGTACTGCTGGATGTCCGCAACCCCCATGAGTATGATATTGCCAAGATTCCCGGTTCGGTGTTAGTGCCCTTACCAGACATTGAAAATGGAAATGGCGTTGCAAAGGTGAAGGAAATATTAAACGGCCACCGTTTAATTGCTCATTGTAAGATGGGCGGGCGATCGGCAAAAGCCTTAGCCATTCTCAAAGAAGCCGGGATTGTCGGGACGAATGTCAAAGGCGGAATTACCGCTTGGAGTCGAGAAATCGATCCTTCAGTTCCAGAGTATTAAAAAGAGAGGCAGAAGGCAGGAGGAATACTAGCCTCTGTTTTCTGCCTTGAGCAAAAGTTTGCGGTTTAAGTCGCCACTTCCCATCTCCTGATGACCTTTTTGGAATTAAAAGTTAAAAATTAAAAATTATTCTATTTTTAATTAATTAATTTTACTACAGAGCTAACAATGATAGATAGCGTAGTGTTAGCGAGGCTATGTACTCCTGCAAAGAAGCAAGCTAGGCACAGGATATCCTAGAAAGCGCCTTGAAATTTTTAATTAATAATTTTTAATTTTTAATTGGAGCAAAGCGACTTGACTACCTCAAAATCTCATTTCAATATTTTATGGGTGCAAGTTTGGGTGTTGGCAGGGGTGCAGGGAGCAATTACTCTCACTTGGTTAATTTATAATATATATCTGCCACAACTTTTGACTCAGTTTGGTTTTCCTGCTTCACTTGCAGTTGCCTTGGTGCTATTTGAAAATGCCTTGGGTGCGGTGCTGGAACCATTGATGGGTGGACTTTCAGACCAAGCTAGACGCTGGGTAGGAACTCGGTTTCCCTTTATCTCAGTAGGTATGATTCTGGCATCGGCTTTATTTATTGCCATACCATGCGTTGTGAGTTTGATTCCACCTACTACCGTAATGCGATCGCTCTTACCTATAGTATTGGTAGCCTGGGCATTAGCAATGACAATATTTCGTTCTCCAGCGATGTGTTTGTTGGGAATGTATTCTACACCAGCCCAGCTACCTTTAGCAGTAAGTGTTGTCACCTTAGCCGGTGGTGCGATTGGGGCTTTTAGACCGATAAGCCACAAGTTTATCCTGAGCTTAGGGCCAGTTTATACCTTTGCGATCGGTTCTTTTGTGATGCTGGGGGCGGCGGCTGTGTTGCGGTTAGTCAATCCTCCAGAAGCAGTAGTGGATAGTAGACACCAAATAGAAGTAGTAAAGTTGCCGTTACAAAAATTGGCGTTGATTTTAGTAACTGGTTTTGGTGTAGCGTGGGGTATCCGATTTCTCTTTGATGTCTTGGGTAAAGTACTCAAGACCCAACTGAATACTGATAATATTGATGTGTTTATGGTGTGGATCGGATTAGCGATCGCAATTGCCAGCATACCGGCTGGAATCTTCGCTGTCAAAATTGGTAATCCTCAAGCTATGCTTTGTGGGATCTGTGCGATCGTTCCCTCATTACTGATAATGATATCTGTGGGCGCACAAATTCCGATAATTCTATTAATCGTTGCTGGCTTTAGTTTAATTGTCAACGGGGCAATTCCCTTTGCTTTAGGATTAGTACCTCAACAGTGGGCGGGATTAGGAATTGGGACGTATTTTGGGGGATTCGCTTTAGCAATGAGTTTGTTTGGTATTATATTTACCCAACCGCAAACAATAACACCTTTTATCGGTGCAGTTGGGAGTGCATTGGCATTTTTGTTAGCTGGTGTATGCATTGTGATAAGTAGCATTTCTGAAACCCCAAAAACGCAGAAGTTTAACAAATAGGGACGCAGAGATTAATTCTGTGTCCCTATATACATAGAAGTCTGACTTCCCTAATTACGAATTACGAATTACCTACGGGTTTAACCTGACTCAAGAAACTGTGAAGTTTTTCGCCTTCAATGACTTCTGTTTCTAAGAGTTGAGTCGCTATCTCTTCTAGCAAGTCTCGATTCTGTCTGAGAATCTCTAGAGCTTGTTCGTGGGCTGTTTCCACGATTTCCTTGACTTCGCTATCAATGGCTTTAGATGTGTCTTCACTCACCGCCCGCCGAGGATTAGCCCCACCATTACCCAAAAACATCGATTGTTGTCCTTGTTGGTAAGCCAATGGCCCTAAAACTTTGCTCATACCATAAGATGTTACCATCCGTTCTGCCAAGTCAGTTGCTCGTTGTAAATCGTTGGAAGCACCTGTTGTAATACTGTTAAACACAATTTCTTCGGCAGAACGTCCACCTAATAGAGTTGCAATCTGACCCCGCAATTCATCTTCATTCATCAAAAAGCGGTCTTCAGTTGGTAATTGCAGAGTGTAGCCCAAAGCAGCCATCCCACGGGGAATAATCGAAATCTTTTCTACGCGACCGTTTCCTGTGGTTAGCGCCCCGACCATTGCGTGACCAACTTCATGGTAGGCAACAATCTTTTTCTCAGTCTCGTTCATCACGCGACTCTTCTTCTCTAAACCTGCGACTACCCGCTCAATTGCTTCGGCGAAGTCTTCTTGAGCAATACTTTCACGGAGATTGCGAGCTGCTAATAATGCGGCTTCGTTGACCAAGTTTGCCAAATCTGCACCAGCAAAACCAGGAGTACGAGTAGCGATCGCTCTTAAGTCTACATCATTTCCTAATTTTACCTTTTGAGCGTGAATTTTGAGAATTGCTTCCCGACCAGATAAATCAGGACGGTCTACCAAAACTTGGCGGTCAAAGCGACCTGGACGCAGCAATGCCGAGTCAAGGCTTTCGGGGCGGTTGGTAGCTGCTAGGACAATCACCGTTGCATCGCCAGCCGCAAACCCGTCCATCTCTGTTAGTAACTGGTTGAGGGTCTGTTCTCGCTCATCGTTACCACCATAGAAGCCGTTACTACTACGAGATTTACCAATTGCATCTAACTCATCAATGAATACAATACAAGGGGCTTGTTTTTTAGCCTGCTCAAACAAATCCCGCACTCTGGAAGAACCTACACCGACAAACAATTCTACAAATTCGGAACCAGAGATGCTAAAAAATGGAACACCTGCTTCTCCGGCTACAGCTTTCGCTAAAAGTGTCTTACCAGTACCAGGAGGGCCAACTAACAGCACACCTTTGGGAATCCTCGCACCAATTTGGGTAAAGCGTGCCGGGGTCTTGAGGAAATCTACAATTTCCACTAACTCAGTTTTCGCTTCTTCTACACCAGCCACATCTGCAAAGGTAATTTTAGCTGATTCGCCTTCAACGTAAACCTTAGCTTTGCTTTTACCAATGGAAAGCGCACCTTGGGGGCCACCACCGCCACCACGAGACACAAAGAACTGCCAAATCCCAATAAAAATCAGTGGTGGAATCACCCAACTTAAGAGGGTTGTAAACCAAGTATTTTTGGGTGGAGGAGTAGCAGCAAACTCAACTCCCTTTTCCTCGAGCAGTTTGGGTAACTCTAAATCAAAAATTGGTGTAGTTGCAAATACCGGGCCCGGCTGACCATTTTCTGTTTTTACTTCATAGAGAATCTGATTTTGACCAACAGAAACTCGGTTGACTTCTCCTTCTTGCACTTGATGAATAAACAAGCTGTAAGGAACACCAGTCGGGCCAGAAGCAAATAAACCAGGCAAAAATAAATTTAAAAGCAGGAATAGCCCTGATACTGCCAGTAATATATTAGCAACGATCCGAAACCGAGGTGATTTAGGTTGTTCTTTAATTGCCATAGATTTTATTACCAATCCTTAGAATGAAAACTATTGAGAATGTGACTTTATGGAAAAATTTAGATATTTCCAGTCTAAAGAGTTGAAGCCGCAGCTTATACTGTTTCCAACCAATCAAAAATTTGGGCTAACTGATCCAGTGTTATCAGTCCATATTGCCAAAGGGTCATAGCCAGGAAGTTGGGGGTCTGCTCACAATGGCGCAAAGCCAGAGAAATTGCTCCACGAGAAATACCCAAATCTTCTTCTAAAAAATGCACCAATTGATCTGTAGCTTTCATCGCAATGTTAAACAATGTTGTTAAATAAGTTGTATTTCTGAGAAACCTTGACTTGTGTGATGCAATATAGATATTGCATCGTCAAGTTATTAAATTTGTCTTGATCCTTAAGGATACTACCTATTTTCATAATTTTTCCTCTTTAGCAGTGTTGCAGCATTTTTTATTTATGTAACTAAACTTAACAATTAAATTAATCTTTGGGAACTAACAAGCAAATACGGTTTACCGTACTCAAAGACTTAACACCACTGGAAATGAGAAAATATTAATGCACAGAGCGTTGTTAAAAAAGATGCAGAGATTGTGAGACGCAAAGAAAAATTTCCGTGTCCTCTTCCATACCTCCGTGTTATATTCTTTTTTTAGCAATGATTTATATATCTATCTAGAGATATAAAGAGAGCGATCGCAAGTATCAAATTAGGTTAAAGTCAGTAGGAACGCAGCTACGCCTACGTAAAATCTAATTGCAAGTCTGGTATAAATTCTTGTATAGTTGCAAGCAAAACAAATGTTATACCAATAACTATCTGTTTTGCTTGAAAGTCTTTTTTTAGCAAGGATTATTATCGTTTTCTTTTGAGATTGATAGAAGATATAGGAATCCAGTTTGATTTGGAGAAAATATATGTAGGATGTGAGCGCGGAGAGTACGGCATCAAACCCATGATAATAGTGCGTTACGAACTCCGTTCTAACACACTCTACTGGACTGACACAGCTAAAATAGTGCAATAGATATGCCAAGGTGAGGACTCGAAAGTGGGAAGAGGTCGCCGAG
>NZ_JAVRCP020000033.1:0-66084 GCF_034530675.2 Nostoc sp. DedVER02 | reverse complement strand
CATCTTTGTTGCATTGACCTACACAAATTAATCCACCCTACGTTACGCAGCAACTTTAAAAGACTTGTGTGTACACTGTAGCCCAGAAGAGAAGAGCTTGCTCCCTCTGCTCCCTGCCCCCTGCCCCCTGCCCCCTGCTCCCTGCGCCCTTCATCGGTATAGCCAAACACGCAAGAGTGAAAGCAATTGTTCTGTATCTACAGGTTTAGTTATATAGTCTGATGCACCAGCTTCGATACACTTTTCGCGATCGCCTTGCATGGCTTTAGCAGTCAGTGCAATAATCGGCAAAGATTTAAATTGCTCGTTTTGGCGGATTAAGCTTGTTGTTTCGTAACCGTCCATTTCTGGCATCATTACGTCCATTAAAACGACATCAATATCTGGTGTAGTTTCTAACAGGTTAATTCCCTCTCTGCCGTTTTCGGCGTATAACACTTGTATCTGATAACGTTCCAGCATACTTGTCAGCGCAAAAATATTACGCATATCATCGTCTACAATTAGCGCTTTCTTGCCAGCGAGTAAGTAATCTAGGGAATGGAGTTGTTCAAGTATTTGTTGTTTTGGTGCTGGTAAATTTGCTTGGACTCGGTGTAAAAATAATGCTGTTTCATCAAGGAGACGTTCGGGCGATCGCACATCTTTAATGATGATTGTTTCCGCAATCCGTCTCAGTTCGGTTTCTTGAGCTTTGCTAATTTCTCTACCGGTGTAGACAATGATTGGTAAGGTTTTGCCGTTGGGTAAAAGCTTAATCTGCTCAATTAGTTCAAACCCGGTCATGTCGGGTAGCCCTAAATCGAGAACGAGACAATCAAAATGCTTGCTACGGATGGCTTCTAGAGCTTCTGCACCTGTAGCAACAGCCGTGGTAGAAACATCACTGTTGCCAATTAACTCGACAATGCTATGCCGTTGAGTGTCATCGTCTTCCACTACGAGTAAATTTTTTACCTGGCGCTCAACAAAACCTTTAATTTTAGTCAACGCCTCAGATATTGTCTCGCTAGTTAAAGGTTTTTGTAGATATGCGATCGCACCTAGTTGCAAACCGCGCTGTCTCCCTTCTTCCACAGTCATGATGTGTACAGGAATGTGACGGGTATTTGGGTCATGTTTGAGGCGATCTAATACCGTCCAGCCATCCATTTCTGGCAACCTGATATCTAGCAAAATGGCTGAAGGATAGAATTGCTGTGCTAGCGCTAAACCTGTACTGCCATTTTGGGCTGTTATTACCTTAAATCCATGCTGTTGCGCCATCTCTATGAGGATACGGGCAAAATTCACATCATCCTCAACGATTAATAAGACGCGATCGCCTACGGTAATAGTAGCGCGATCGTCGCTGAGGATTGGGGAGTGCTGAGTGCTGAGTGCTGAGTGGGTAGAGACGCGATTAATCGCGTCTGTACTAGATTGTGTTGATGTTGACTCAGCACTCAGCACTCGAAACTCAGGACTCAATTGGGGGAAGAAGAATGTAAAGGTGCTACCTTGGCCGGGTTGACTTGTGAGTTTAATTTCGCCACCGAAGAGACGGGCAATTTCGCGGCTAATTGATAAGCCTAATCCCGTACCCCCGTATCTCCGACTGGTAGAGCCATCGGCTTGCTGGAATGCCTCGAAAATAACTTTTTGCTTGTCGAGGGCGATGCCAATACCTGTATCGCTGACTGAGAAGGCGATGACATTTTGAGCGCGATTTAAAGTTACTTGGTCGTTGCTCCATCCTTGCTTTGCTAGGGCAATCCGCAAGCGAACTTCTCCTCGCTCTGTAAACTTAAAAGCGTTGGAAAGGAGATTTTTTAATACTTGTTGTAAGCGTTTGACATCTGTATAGATGGTTGTAGGTAAGTCGGGAGTAAATTCAATTGCAAAGGCGAGTCCTTTGTTCTCAGCTATTTGTCGGAAGGTACGCTCAATTTGTTCGCCCAAGTCTACTAATGGCATTTGGGTCATGTCAATTGACATAGTTCCAGATTCAATTTTAGCGAGATCCAGAATGTCATTGATTAACGCTAACAAGTCAGTACCGGCTGAGTAAATTGTTTGGCTGTATTCGACTTGCTTGGCAGTGAGGTTACGATCCATGTTATCGGTCAACAACTTCGCCAAAATTAATAAGCTATTTAGCGGTGTCCGCAGTTCGTGGGACATATTGGCGAGAAACTCAGATTTGTATTTTGAAGAAAGGGCGAGTTGTTCAGCCTTATCTTCCAAAGACATTCTTGCTTGTTCGATTTCTCGATTTTTGCGCTCAACTTCTTTTTTTTGCATCGCCAACAACTCGGCCTTTTCTTCTAATTCGGCGTTGGTTTGTTGTAATTCCTCCTGTTGTCCTTTGAGTAAATCTTCAGAGGTTTTGAGTGATTGGGCTTGTTGTTCTAGGCGCTTGTTGGTTTCGCGGAGTTCGCTTTGCTGAGTTTGGAGTTCTTCAGCTAAAGATTGCGACTGTTTGAGTAATTCTTCAGTTCGCATCGATGCTGCGATCGTGTTCAGGACGATCGCTATACTTTCGGTAAGCTGGTCGAAGAATGTCAGGTGAATTTCGCTAAAGCGGCGGAATGATGCTAATTCTATGACTGCTGTCACCTGTCCTTCAAAGAGTACAGGTAATACCACGGCATTAAGTGGAGTTGCTTCTCCTAAACCAGAGGAAATTCTGACATAATCACTTGGCACATCTGTTAAAAGAATTCGCTCTTTTTCTAAAGCGCATTGTCCCACCAAACCTTCACCCAAGTGGAAACGGTTAGCTAAATGTCTGCGTTCGCGGTAAGCGTAGCTACTAATTAGTTTCAAATACGGCACATTTTCCCCAGACTCCATCAGGAAGAATACGCCGTGTTGCGCTCCTACTAGAGGTGCTAGTTCTGAGAGAATTAGTTTAGATACGGTTTCTAAGTCTCGCTGCCCTTGCAGCATTCGGGTAAATTTGGCTAAGTTAGTTTTTAACCAATCTTGCTCAGTGTTTTTCTGCGTTGTTTCCCGCAGATTGGCAATCATCTGGTTGATGTTGTCTTTGAGTATCGCTACTTCACCTAATGCTTCGACGGCAATTGAACGAGTTAAATCACCTTTAGTTACAGCTGTAGCAACTTCTGCGATCGCTCGCAACTGGGTTGTCAGTGTAGCAGCAAGTTCGTTCACATTATCAGTTAAATCTTTCCAAGTTCCAGCCGCACCGGGGACTCTCGCTTGTCCGCCTAACTTCCCTTCGATTCCTACTTCTCGCGCTACTGTGGTTACTTGATTGGCAAATGTCGCTAGGGTATCAATCATTTCGTTGATTGTCTCTGCCAAAGTTTCAATTTCTCCCTTGGCATCTAGCATCAGTTTCCGTTTCAAGTCACCGTTAGCAACTGCCGTCACAACTCTGGCGATACCGCGCACTTGTGCCGTTAAGTTGCCCGCCATCGAGTTCACATTATCAGTTAAATCTTTCCAAGTCCCTGCAACACCTTGGACTTGCGCTTGTCCGCCTAACTTTCCTTCAGTTCCCACTTCCCGCGCCACCCGCGTTACTTCTGATGCAAAGGAACTAAGTTGATCCACCATTGTATTGGTGGTATTTTTCAAGTCTAAAATTTCACCTCTGGCATCGACGGTAATTTTCTTAGATAAGTCGCCATTGGCTACCGCCTTGGTAACTTCCGCGATGTTGCGAACTTGTCCGGTGAGGTTCCCCGCCATCGAGTTAACGTTATCAGTTAAATCTTTCCAAGTACCTGCGACTCCTCTGACGTAGGCTTGCACGCCAAGTTTACCTTCCGTTCCCACCTCACGGGCAACTCTTGTAACTTCTGATGCAAAAGAATTTAGCTGATCCACCATTGTATTAATGGTGTTTTTGAGTTCCTGAATTTCCCCTTTCACATCGACGGTGATTTTCTTGGATAAGTCACCGTTTGCTACGGCTGTGGTTACTTCGGCAATGTTTCGTACTTGTGCTGTCAAACTTCCCGCCATGAAGTTTACGCTGTCGGTTAAGTCTTTCCAAGTGCCAGCTACACCTTTAACTTCTGCTTGTACGCCCAACTTACCTTCAGTCCCCACTTCTCGCGCCACGCGCGTCACTTCACTTGCAAAGGAATTGAGTTGATCTACCATCGTGTTGACGGTGTTTTTTAACTCTAAAATTTCACCTTTGACATCAACGGAGATTTTCTTAGATAAGTCGCCATTAGCTACGGCGGTGGTGACGGCAGCAATGTTTCGCACTTGTGCTGTTAAACTTCCCGCCATGAAGTTCACGCTGTCGGTTAAATCTTTCCAAGTTCCAGCTACACCGCGCACATCTGCTTGTACGCCAAGTTTACCCTCACTCCCCACCTCACGGGCAACCCGTGTCACTTCACTTGCAAAGGAGTTGAGTTGATCCACCATTATATTGATGGTATTCTTGAGTTCGAGAATTTCGCCTTTGACGGCAACAGTAATTTTCTTCGATAAATCACCATTGGCGATCGCAGTTGTAACTTCGGCAATGTTCCGCACCTGTGCCGTTAAACTTCCCGCCATGAAGTTTACGCTGTCGGTTAAATCTTTCCAAGTACCTGCAACGTCTTTAACTTCCGCTTGTACGCCCAGTTTACCTTCAGTTCCTACTTCTCGCGCTACTCGTGTCACCTCACTTGCAAAGGAACTGAGTTGATCCACCATTGTATTAATGGTATTTTTGAGTTCGAGAATTTCACCTTTGACATCGACGGTAATTTTTTTGGATAAATCGCCTGTTGCAACGGCAGTAGTCACTTCGGCTATATTCCGCACCTGTGCCGTTAAACTTCCCGCCATGAAATTTACGCTATCAGTTAAATCCTTCCAAGTGCCAGCCACACCGCGTACTTCTGCTTGTACGCCCAATTTACCTTCGCTTCCTACCTCACGGGCAACCCGTGTCACTTCACTTGCAAAGGAACTAAGTTGATCCACCATTATATTGATGGTATTTTTGAGTTCGAGAATTTCCCCTTTGACATCGACGGTGATTTTTTTGGATAAGTCACCATTTGCGATCGCTGTGGCTACTTCAGCAATGTTACGAACTTGTCCCGTAAGATTACCAGCCATTAAGTTGACGTTATCGGTTAAATCTTTCCAAGTTCCGGCTACTCCTCGGACTTCGGCTTGTACGCCCAACTTCCCTTCAGTTCCCACCTCACGGGCAACCCTAGTAACTTCTGATGCAAAAGAATTCAGTTGATCTACCATCGTGTTGACAGTATTTTTCAACTCTAGAATTTCGCCTTTGACATCAACAGTGATTTTTTTGGATAAGTCACCATTGGCGATCGCTGTTGCAACTTCGGCAATGTTGCGAACTTGTCCGGTGAGATTACCTGCCATTAAGTTGACATTATCAGTCAAATCTTTCCAAGTGCCAGCCACACCTTGCACTTGGGCTTGAACGCCTAATTTGCCCTCAGTTCCCACCTCACGGGCAACTCGCGTTACTTCCGATGCAAAGGAACCAAGCCGATCTACCATCGTGTTGACGATATTTGCCGTTTGGAGAAACTCACCTTGGAGTGGTCTGCCATCAATTTCGGTTGCGATCGTTTGGGATAAATCACCATTGGCAACCGCCCGAATTACACGAGTAGTTTCAGCCGTTGGTTGCACTAAATCTGTAATCAGAGTATTGACAGAAGCGACACAATCTGACCAAGAACCACGAACATTTACCAGAGAGGCGCGATCGGCTATTTTGCCTTCTTTGCCGACAACATTACCAATTCGCTGTAGCTCGGCCGCCATTCGCTCATTTTGATCGATAATATCATTAAGTGTGTCAGCTATTTTCCCCGCTACACCAGTATAGTCTATAGGCATCCGAGCCGAGAAGTCACCTTGCTTAACAGCATTCAGAGTTCTCAGTAGCTGATTTAAATCTAGATTCTCGTTGTCTCTAGTCAACTGTTCGGTTGCCATAACTTTATCCTTAATAATAAGTAATAATTTTTTGTATTTTTTGCTGCAACTGCTTGATGCACCTTTCGGATAATGCTTAACACTTCTTAGACTTCAAGCAATAGTCAGGTAAATTTAATTATTATGCACTTGCTGTTTAGATAATAGTGCTGCTAGCACTCTCTGGAGTATCATAATCAATCATAGCTAGCTGGCAAATATTTCTCAAACAAACATACAAGCAAATTCGGGGATTCAATGTTTCATGAACTTGGGCGTAAGTATTTGTGGGTCTAATTGTTACTTACTAAACTCATAATTGCGTAGACACGGAATACCTTGTCGTAGACATCACTTTATTGAACGAACCGCGACCTTTTAATTAGCTTCATTATTATTACACCTCTATTGGAATAAGAATTTTATGATTAATATTCCTAAATTAAGCAAAATTGACTTTTTAGTTTTGATTGCTGTTGCCACAATTGGTATTATACATTTACCTTTTCCATTTTCAGGAGATCAAGCACTATTTACAACAGGTGCTTTGGAGATGCAACAAGGAAAGATCCTCTATCGAGATTTTTGGGATTTAAAGCAACCTGGAATTTATTACTTTTACTTTTTGGCAGGAAATTTATTTGGTTTTAATGAGATTGGTATCCATATATTTGAACTTATTTATATGATGCTTTTTTCTATAATATTGCAACTGACACTCAAACCTTATTTTCAGCATCCGATAATAGCCAGTTTAGTCCCATTGTTAACAGTTGGTGTTTACTATATTTCTTCATATCATCTGCAACTTACTCAAGTAGAAGGGCTAGTTGGGTTTCCTTTATTTTTATGTCTTTGGCTGACTTATCAATCTTTTGATTTTGAAGGCAAGCAAAAATTTTTTCAACTTTTACTTTCAGGCTTTGTAGGTGGAATTGTATTAATATTTAAATTAATATTTTTGCCCATTATACTTGCTTTTTGGCTAACTATATTACTTCATTCTGTATTGATAAAACATCATAAATTTAAAAAACTTGTTATTGAAATTTTCTTGCCCATTTTTATCGGAATTATTTTTCCTATTTTAGGTGTAGTCAGCTACTTTGTCTCCGTTGACAGTTTAGCAATTGTATATAAGACATTTTTTGTATATCCAAGTCAGGTGGTTGCTAATGGCACATTTAGTATATCTAAGTTACTTTTTGGAACAGCATGGTTTTTAAAGAGTTTTATAACTTTAATTTTCCTAGCTATTGTTGCAATAAATGTCTCATTGCGTCAAAATAAAAATTTATTAACTTTGCTATTTGTTGTTTGGTTTATTTTTGGACTAGCTATTATTTTTTTGCAAACTAGATCGCTGTGGAGCTATCATTATTTACTGCTATTTGTACCCACAGGTATTTTAGCAGCGAAAGGTTTAGATATATTATGGCAGCCTTTTAAAGAATCGAATTCACGAATAATTAAAATTATAATACCAATTTTATTTTTATTACCTTTATTATTTAATTTGCAATCAAAGATTATTGCTTTAGTTCAGAATAATTTTGCGTTAACTAAAGATACGCAATTGCAATATCAGGCTGCATTTAGAAAAGACTATGCATTGCTTCGTTCAGAGGTTGAGTTTCTCTCTCAACCAGGAAATTTAGCTGGTGAGATTTTTGTTGCAGGTGATCCTTCTATTTACTACTTATCTAGACGGACTCAAGCAACATCATTAAATGCATGGTCACTTGAATTATTTCTATCTGAACAATGGCCCCAACTTTTGGGTGAGTTAGATTCATCCAAACCTGCTTATATATTTATTTTTGATAACTATCAGTCCCTGATTAAAAAAGAGTTTCCAAAAATTTTAGAATTGATTGATCAAAGATATCGGATATTATCTAAAAGCAATGACGGTATTTGGTATATTTTAAACTGAAAAGACGATATTACAGTAATCTGTTCGCAGACAAAATCTTTACCAGAGAGTTGTTGTGCAAGTTCCCGATTTGATATTAAAATCAACTCTATCGCTTCCCGTAGGCTTTCTCTAGCTTCTTCCAGAGTTATTTATTGGACATTAGCACCGGGTAACTCTTGAACGTAGCCAACATACCAATCATCTATCTTTTCAAATACAGCAGTAAAAAATTTTCCATATTCAACCCCAAATACTTTACTTTGAGTCTATAGCTAGACTGAATTAAATCACAACCCCCTCCAACTCTTCATCTGTCAATTCATATAATTGCCGCAACTTATCCAACTTATCACCATCAGCTTCCCAGAAACCCCGCCCATACGCTTCCAACATTCTCCCTAAAATATTGCGGAAAGCTTCAGGATTTGCCTTGCGTAATTTCTCCGCCATCTCTGCATCTAACGCATAAGTATCAGCCGCTTGATCATAAACCCAATCATCGGTAAAATCGGCAGTACCACCCCAACCAATCAACGCCGTCATCCGTTGGGAAATTTCAAAAGCACCACCAGAACCTTGATTTGCCATCGCTTGCGCCCATTTGGGATTTACCAACTTAGTGCGGTACTCCATTCGCAGCAAATCATCTAAATTGCGGGGTGTAGTATCCTTCGAGAAACTTTCTACAAAACTGGTTGTAACCTTCTTACCGCCTTGTTTTTCTGCTGCCCTTTTCAAACCACCGGTATTGGCGTAATATTCTTGAATATCAGTTAAACCATATTCTACCGAATCGATTTCTTGAACAATGCGATCGCTAGTTTTTAACAAAGTATTCAACACTTCCGGTCTAGCTTGACCTTTATCCTCTCTCCCGTAGCTGAATACATTGCGACTTTGCCAAGTATTCCCCAACTCTTCACCAGATTCCCAGTTACCATCAACCACGCGATCGTTCACCAAAGAACCAAAATCACCCGTCGGATTAGAAAACAATCTCGCCGATGCATTTTCTACACCTTGGGCTTTTAAAGCCAAAGCGTGTTTCCTAATAAAATTCCGATCTTCCGGTTCATCAGCATCAGCCGCCCGTTGAAATAAATCATCTAATAATTCGATAATATTTACAAAACTATCGCGGAAAATCCCAGACAAATTACCCAACACATCAACACGGGGATGTCCAACTTCCGCCAACGGCTTCAACTCATAACGAACAATTCTACCAGTTCCTTCCTTAACAGGTTCAGCCCCCACCAATTCCAACAGAATCCCCAAAGATTCACCCTTAGTTTTAATCGCATCCAATCCCCAAAGCATCACCGCCACCGTTTCTGGATATTTCCCATACTCATCCAAATGCTGCACAATAATTTTTTGAGCAACTTCTCGCCCCCGTTCATAGGCCGCAGGCGAAGGCATCCGATAAGGATCTAAAGCATGAATATTCCTCCCAGTCGGCAAAACCCCAGCCCCATCCCTTAACAAATCCCCACCTGGCGCAGGCGGAATATACTCTCCATTCAACCCCCTCAACAAATTCGTCAACTCATCCGTAGACTGCATCAACAAATCCCTTATTTGCTTTTCCTCCTCTTCTCTTCCTTCTTTGCGTTCTTTGCGCCTTTGCGGTTCGTTTTCTTCCTCCTCCCCTCCAAAATAAGCTTCCAAATAAGATCCCAACTCCTCCGCACTCGGCCTTTCCCCCAAAGTATGCAACCCCGAAGAAAACAACCGATTTTCTAAAACCTGCAAATATTCATACAACTCCACCAAATAATCATCAAAAGCGCGATCGCTAAACATCCGAACATTCTCTGGAGTAAACGCAATCCCCAACCGTTTAGCATCCTCAAACGGACAATCAGCATCCAACCCAGAATCTACAATTTTCTTACAAATCCCTTCCTTCAACACATAATTCTTTTGTGGATCTTCCCGATACTCCGAAATCAAATCACGCAACGCCACCAATTCCTTATACAAACCTGCCCGCCCATAAGGAGGCACATTATGAGAAATTAATACACCATAACCGCGACGTTTTGCCAACATTGATTCAGAAGGATTATTCGCCGCATATATATAGAGATTAGGCAGATTTCCTAACAAAATATCCGACCAAGAATAACCCGTGTTCCCCAACGGAGAACCAGGCAACCATTCCACCGTTCCATGCATTCCAAAATGAACCAAAGCATCAGCTTGAAACTCATTTTGCAGCCATTTATAATAAGCAGCATATTGGGGATGAGGCGTTAAATCTCGTTCAAACATTAAGCGCATCGGGTCGCCTTGTAACCCCAAAGGTGGTTGTACACCTATCCAGACATTGCCTAATTGCACACCACCAATTTGAAACTCATCGCCATAAGTTTTAATACCAGTTTCCGTCAGAGATTTCCATTGTTTTTCAATACGGGAAGTTTGCAAATATCCCAGCCATTTTTCTAAAGTGCGAACATTAACAGATACAGGGATTTTTGGATCATCAAAAGATTCATCTGCCTCTTTTACCCAGCGAATCAATTCTTCCCCATCTTCCGGCAAATCTCCGACAGTGTAACCTTGTTCTTTAAGTGCGTGGAGAAACTTCAGCAAGCTACGCGGCACATTTAATAATGCAGCCGTTCCCACAGCACCATAACCTGGCGGAAATCCATATAAAACGATCGCAATTTTGCGTTCCGATGTAGGTTTTTGTCGCAAAGCTACCCAACTTTTCACCCTATCAATTAATCGCTGCACGCGTTCGGGAACCAGATAAATATTTTCGCCTACCAAACCACCAAGAGGAACAGTATCAATTGCCCCATCTAATTCTGGTAAGGCGTATAACACAACACTTTGCAATCCGCCGACACCTTGGCGCGTCCACGAGTGAATATCTTGAATTAATAGTGGTGCAGCAACAATATAAGGTACATTTTTGGCAGTGAGGATGCGCTTTGCTACTTCCACCTGACGGCCGGCTTCCATTGAACCAGCCGGGCCACCCACCAGAGGAAAGCCAATTGTGGAAACGATCGCATCTACTTTAACTGCTTCACTTGAAAGTGAGGGTGTCTCTATATTACCTAGTTGTCGTTGCTGAATTTCATGGTCGGTTGTCATTAAATCTCGTACCGCCACATGTCCTTCTACACCGTTGATGAAGATGGGTAAAGGAGTTAAACCGGCTGCTTCAAAACGGCGAATTAGTTGAGGAATGTATGGTTGTTTGGTGATTACGTGTTTGCGGTAGAGGAGAATTCCGATAATCGGTTTTGTAGAGACGCGATTCATCGCGTCTATTGGGAAGACGCGATGAATCGCGTCTCTACAATGGGTTTTATGCCATTCTAAATAGTCGCGGGGTGATTCAAAAAATCCTGGATAATCGGGGTGGAGTAATCCGATGTTGGGGGTTTCGATTGGCGGGGGAATGTCGCCGACTTTTAAATCTAAGTATTTTTCCGCTAGTGTCCAAAATAATGAAGCGACGTTTTCTGAACCGCCGGCATTCCAATAACCATAGATAATTAACCAGTTACGTAAGTCTTGGACTTTTTGCACTGGGACATATTTCAATAATTTAGGGCCAATTTTTAAGAAGCTGATGTAACCAGCAAGTTTATCTTCCTCTCGGCCGTTGCTAAATTTGTCGAGGATAAATTTAACTGGTTTGGGCATTCCTTTGGGTTTGTCGCCAATGGCAAAGTCACCTATCTTGGTTAAACTCATCAATTCTAAGGCTGACTCAAAGACTAGGCGGATGGGAATTTGGGAAATGCGATCGCGCAACCACACAACCTGGTCATAATCAAATAGTAGGCTACCGAAAAAAACATCAGCGCCATCAAGTGCTGCTTCTACTTCGGCGCGTTGACTGGTAAGATTGCGATCGCTAAATACCTGAATATCCAACTCAGGACAGCGAGAGTTAGCCAAAAAAGCTGCTTTCCTGTACAAGTCAGCGTTGAATGATTCAAACCCAGCAACCAAGACGATGCGTTTCATGCCTGTAAACTAAGAAATATTTCTTTACTTAAATCTTAAACGTGCTTTCAGCATGATTGTTAAATATCTACCCACAAATTTCTGTCAATAATTCCTTGAGGTAGCTAGGGTATCAGCATCACCAATGTTCATTGATGGAATTCTCCAGCAGCTTCACAAAATTTAAAGATCCCATATTGAGCAGTTTATCTGATTAATCTTCCACAGGTGTCTCGAAACTATTCACGTATTCTTTAATACTGTAAAGCAGTATGTGTTAGCTGCTCAGGGTTAACAACAAGCCAAAGGAAGAGTCTGTAAAGGGTTTACGACTCTATAACGCCACGTTAACATCATGAGGTACGTTCAGCTTAGGGATGTGAGCATCTAACTAGTACAGCACGGGGGAAATAAACCATCCATTTCAAATCTATGAAACGCTTACGCTGTATTCATTTTTAATCTTTAACTTTTAATTTTTAATTTCGCCTTGCGGTACTAAGTACATTTTTCATGGCTTTATACTTTTCTAAAGCGTTATTATCTGAATAATGGAGGCAATAGATGCATTTAAGTTTATAAGAAGAATTCAGAACTCAGGAGTAAGAATGGGCTAAACCTTAGCTAATCGCTAACAGGTATGAATTATGTACGAGTGGGTGACGAATATTGGTTTTAACCTCGCCCCTAGTGGACGAAAAGAATTAAAATATTCTTGCCTTAAAACTCTATCCCTTTATGAGTAGAGTATTCTGACTCCTGAATTCTGAATTCAGACTCCTGTTTTATTGCAAAAATTAACTTGTTATTTTCGATTTTTATAAATTATAATAATTGTGTTTTTGGCTACAGCATACTTATAAATTAGTAAATTTTACCACGTAAAGTTTACTGTTCAGGTTCGCAGAAAAACTTGTTTTGTTTAGCAGCGTAGTAATGCTTAAAAGAATGCAGACATTGCTAAAAAGTATTTCAACAATGTTATTAACAAAACTTTTTCTATAAAATTGAAAGAGTTTGGAAGTAGTGTAAAAATAAGTAAATTGAGGATAAAATCATGAAATTTGGAATTGATAGCGGGCATAATTGTCCACCAGATACAGGAGCCAGAGGAATTAAATTTGAGGATAATTTAACTCTAGATGTAGGTAATAGAGTTATAGCCAAGTTAAGAGCTTTAGGCAATGAAGTTGTAGTATGTAGACCGAGTAGTGCTAGTACAGTCCGTGACTCACTCTCAAAAAGGTGTTCTACAGCTAATGGGAGTAAAGTAGATATTTACGTCTCGATTCATTTTAATGCTTTTAACAATCAAGCTAATGGTACAGAAGTATTTGCAACTAGCGATACAGGCAGAAAAATTGCTAAACCTGTATTAGATGAAATCGTCAAATTGGGATTTTTTAATCGCGGTGTTAAGAGTGGTTCCCATTTGTATGTTCTGAAAAATACAGATATGCCTGCAATTCTTGTAGAATGTTGCTTCATCGATTCACAAAAAGATATGAATCTTTTTAATCCTGAAGCAATGGCTAATGCGATCGTCAAAGGCTTAACTGGTACACTGCCAAGCACTCCTGTTAAACCTGTACCAGATGAAGAAGAGAATATAGATACAACTGTTCTCAGACTGCAAAAAGCCTTAAATCGACTCAAAATAACCGATAGAAATGGTAAGGCATTAGTGGAAGATGGTTTCACTGGGGCTAACACCAAATCTGCTGTAGAAAAATTTCAGACTATTGTCGGAGTTCAGGCAACTGGAATTGCTGACGCAACTACATGGAATGCCATAAATCTAATATTGGCAAAACGAATTATCAGACCAAATCATGCTGGTGGTGCAGTTGTGAGATATTTGCAATACCGTTTAGGTGTCGATAACGATGGCGTTTACGGGCCGCAAACAGAGGTTGTAGTCAAGAACTTTCAAAAGCAAAATGGTTTAGATGCTGATGGAATTGTTGGGCCTGCTAGCTGGCAGAAATTAATTGGTTAGATTGAGGGATAAATATTCTTGGTAGTTGGCGCATTAGCATCGCGCTGGGTTGTAGAGATGCGAAATTTCGCATCTCTACAAGCTTTGGATAACAAACCTTTAATAATAAACGCGCATAGTGTGGCCGGTATTTTATAGCACAAGCCTTGGTGGTTAGGACATCAACAAATAATGAAACTTAGACACAAAAAGACTTTTCACCCAGTCCCCAGTCCCTAGTCCCTTGCTATAACTCAGCACTCTGAACTCATCACTCAGCACTTTTCATGATAAATAGTTAAATTCTTCTTCAATAGTTCAGAGTAATTCGGTGGTATCATTGTATCCAAATAATACCGTAATTTTGTTTAGATATAGAATTGTATCGCCCTGCCAAAGAAAGATTGTTTCTGAAAGGAGTTTGCTGCAATGTCCACAACACCAACTACTCGACTAATTTTAGAGACTTTACTCCCGCATCTCAAAGTAGCAGCAGCTTATGCCAATTTTCTGCAACCAAAAATTGCTGCACTTCCCGCCAAAGGAGAAGGAAACAACTTTTTTAGTGCTGCACTTACTGATGCGGATGTGGCTATTCAAAATCTAGTAGAAGTAGTATTACTGGGCACTTTTCCAAAGATTCGCTTTTTTGGTGAAGAGTATGCAAGTTCTAACAACACCAAGTATTTTCGCGCTACCGATCTCGGTTCAGAAGGTGATTATTTAGTTACACTCGATCCGATTGATGGCACGAAGTTTTACATGGATGGACATTCTAATTACCAAATTATTCTCAGTATTTTAAATTCGGATGATTTTGAAGCAGCGATCGCCATTTCTCCTGCCCAAAACATTTATTTTTATGCCCTTCGAGGTGAAGGTGCTTTTAAAGGGACTCTAGACATGAGCCTAGAAGCCTGTGCCCCATTACACATAACATCTGCCAAACCTGCTATTTTGTTGGGATGGGCGATTAATTCTATTGGACATTTACTAAAAGATCGATATCAAGTGATTGATATAGCGAATGATTACTCTAGTGATATTCAAATTCCTAATCTTAATGGTATTCTCACTGGTGACTTAAGTGGAGCAGTGATTAAATCGGGTAAATTTATTGATGTTGCTGCACTCGCTTTTATTGCGAAAGAGGCTGGTTGGATTGTAACAACTCTGGACGGTTCGACTTTACCGCCATTGCATACTTGTAAAAACTATAGTCTGCCTGGATTGATAATAGCTAACTCAAAATCTGTTCATCAAGATTTACTGAAAGCGATACAAAGCCTACCTGTTTGAGGGTAAATAAGTAGTTAATTATTTGCTAACTATCCCTAAACAAAATGAAAATCTGTATTGTTGGCGCGGGTGCGATTGGTGGATATTTAGGGGCAAAACTGGCACTTGCAGGTGAAGCAGTGACGTTGATTGCGCGTGGTTCTCATTTGGAAGCAATTCAAAAAAATGGGCTGAAGTTACTCATGGCAGACGGTTCTAGCCAAATTGCTACTCCAATAGCAACTAGCGATATTGAGGAAGCAGGGCCGCAAGATGTAGTAATTTTAACTGTTAAGGCTCACAGTGTTCCGGCGATCGCACCTCTTCTCCCAGCACTCTACCATCCTCACACAATGGTGGTGACAGCCCAAAATGGCGTTCCTTGGTGGTATTTTCGTCAGCATGGCGGTGAGTATGAAGGTACGCGGATTCAATCTGTCGATCCAGATGGGATTATTGAAACTAGTATCGGTGCTGAACGCGCCATCGGTTGTGTTGTTTACCCGGCAACTGAGATAATTGAACCAGGTGTGATTAAGCATATTGAAGGCGATCGCTTTACTCTTGGTGAAATCGATGGGAGTAAAAGCGATCGCATCCAATTATTGGCACAGGCTTTAAAACAGGCAGGATTCAAAGCCCCAATCCGCAATCAAATTCGCACGGAAATTTGGATTAAGTTGTGGGGTAATGTGGCGTTTAATCCCATCAGTGCGCTGACTGGTGCTACTTTAGAGGATATTTGCCGCTATCCCCTCACCCGCGAACTAGCGCGGCTTATGATGAGTGAAACTCAAGCGATCGCAGAAAATTTGGGTATAAAGTTTGGCATCACTTTAGAACAGCGAATTAATGGGGCAGAAAATGTTGGTGCCCATAAAACCTCAATGTTACAAGATATTGAAGCTGGACGCGCTACGGAGATAGATGCTATTGTTGGCGCGGTGGCCGAATTGGGAAAACTCACTCAAATTCCCACGCCTTATATTGATGCGATTTATGCCAGCGTTAAGCTGCTGGAAGCGACTAAAGTCAGAATTTGACAGTCCCGAAGTTCTTATGGGATTAAGCAGAGGCTTTACTATGCATTAATTAGCACTTGTAAGCCAATGCAATGGCATTGCAAGTCGATACATTAGCATTGCAAGTCGATGCAATGGCATTGCAAGTTGATACATTAGCATTGTAAGTCGATGCATTAGCATTGCAGAGCAAATGATATAAGGAAATATTTAGAAAATTTGTGTGTACACCATAGCCATTTAGCGGACATGATATAGCACAAGACTTGGTGGTTAAGACATCAACAAACGATGAAACTTAGACACAAAAAGACTTTTCACCCAGTCACTAGTCCCCAGTCCCTTGCTATATCACAGGTATTATTTGCTCGATTGATGTAATCAGTTTAAGGTGCAGAATATTTTATGAAGAGAAAAAAAGGATGGCTATTAACGATACTGGTTGTAGCAGCAGTAGGAATCAGCATCATCACAGGACATATTAATTCTCTAAAGGCTGCTTCATCTTTAGGTAAAGACACGCTGACGATGATTACTTCCCCGGATTATCCGCCTTATGAGTTTTATGATACGAAAGGAGGCGAACGCCAAATCGTTGGCTTTGATATAGATATTGCCAAAACCCTTGCTGAAAAATTAGGGTTTAAACTTCAAATAATGGAATCCGATTTTAATGGATTAATACCTGCACTCCAAGCAAATCGCGCTGACTTTGTAATGGCTGGGATGACTCCGACTCCAGAACGTCAGAAAAATATTGATTTCTCAATTATTTATTACGAAGCTAAGGATACAATTGTCGCTCCTAAAGGTAGCAATCTGAAACAGCCCCAAGATTTATTAGGAAAAAAGGTTGGGGTACAACTGGGAACGATACAAGAACAAAATGCTCAGAAAATTGCGAAAAAAGTTACGGGTATTCAACTAAAGCAACTCAACAGAGTGCCGGAAGTAGTTCAGGAAATCAAATCTGGACGAATTGATGCAGCAATTGTTGAGGATACCGTCGCTAAGGGATTTGCCCAAGCTAATCCAGATTTAGAATTTAATACAATTCCTTCAAAGGAAGCGAGTGGATCTGCGATCGCTTTTCCCAAAGGTTCTTCTTTTGTAGAACCATTTAACAAAGTCCTTCAACAAATGAAGGACAATGGCACATTGGCTAAACTAGTAACCAAGTGGTTTTCAGAGAATACCACCGCCAATTCTGCATCCTCAACTCCTGCCAAAGGCGGATTGAATCTCGACTTCACTAGAATCCTTCCCGACATTCCCTTTATTCTTCGAGGAATCCCTTTAACTTTGTTGTTCACGCTATTATCTGTATCCTTGGGGTTAATCTGGGGAACAATCCTATCTCTATTAAAAATTCTCGGCATCAAGCCGCTTACCTGGGTTGCTAATGCCTACACCTCTGTTTTTCGAGGCACACCTTTGTTATTACAATTGGCATTGGTTTACTACGCAACACCCCAGCTTACAGGCTATGACATTTCCGCATTACAAGCTGGGGTGCTAACTTTTACCTTGAATTCTGGCGCTTATATGTCGGAAACCATCAGAGGTGGAATTCAGGCGGTGGATAAAGGGCAAAGTGAAGCGGCGATGTCTATGGGTGTTCCCTATTGGTTGATGATGTGGGATGTGATTTTACCCCAAGCATTGAAGAACATTCTCCCCGCATTGGTAAATGAAACTATCGGACTGCTTAAAGATTCCGCGCTGGTGTCAACTATTGGCGTAGTGGAAATATTACGCAGCGCTCAAATCGTTGGTGCAAACAAGTATATTTATTTTGAACCACTGCTATTTGCAGGGTTAATCTACTATGTTTTAGTAATGGGTATGACCTTGGGTGCATCGGCTTTAGAAAGGAGGTTACGGCAAAGTGAATAATGTAGTAATTCGCACGGAATTTTTATGTAAATCCTTTGGCAAACTCGACGTACTCAAAGATATTTCCACTGAGTTTTACCAGGGGGAAGTGGTTGCGATACTAGGCCCTTCTGGTTCAGGGAAGTCTACCTTTCTGCGATGCATAAACTTACTAGAACAACCCACAAGGGGAAGAATCTACTTTAACGAGCAAGAAATTACCAATCCCAAGGCAAACATCGCAAAGGTACGTCAGCATTTGGTGATGGTATTTCAACATTTTAATTTGTTTCCCCACATGAATGTGCTGCAAAATGTCACCTACGCACCGATAAAGGTGAAAGGAATAAACAAGCAAAAAGCAGAACAACATGGCTTAGAATTGCTGGCTAAGGTAGGTTTAGAAGAAAAAGTGTCTGTCTATCCATCTAAACTATCGGGGGGACAGAAACAGCGAGTAGCGATCGCCCGTGCATTAGCAATGGAACCTGAGATGATTTTGTTTGATGAACCCACCTCTGCACTAGATCCCGAAATGGTTAAGGATGTGCTGGAGGTGATGAAAGATTTAGCGCTATCTGGGATGACAATGGCGATCGTTACCCATGAAATGGGCTTTGCAAAAGAAGTTGCCAATCGGATTATGTTCCTCGACCAGGGAAGTTTAGCAGAAGATGCTACTCCTGGCGAGTTTTTCCAAAATCCCCAGTGCGATCGCGCCAAGCAGTTCTTAGAAAAAATGCTTTAGAACAATTGAAATTCGCCGCTTTTTTTGTATTCTTGAAACTTTTCCAAAACGGGGCGATCGTTTGGCATTAACATCGGTAAGTCAGTCCAATCAAAGAATTCCAGCGCCAGCGATTCTCCATCTAAGCAAGCGAGACTACCTGACCATTCAACGGCTCGTAAAATTAAAATGTAGTTTTGGACGCGATCGCCATTAGGATAAGTTACAGCTTCAAAGGCTGGGTTGGAAGAAAATCCCACAGCTTGAAAACGCTTAACCGTTAAACCAGTTTCCTCAAAAACCTCTCGTGCTGAACATTCTTCGGCAGATTCACCGACTTCAGGACAGCCACCAGGTAGCCCCCAAAGTTTGAAATCACTCCGCTTTTGCAATAAAACGCGCCCCAAGTTATCCTCAATGATCACACGTGTGCCAAATAATAGAAGTAAGCGATCGCCTACAACTTGTCGTAACTTGCCCAGATAAGAGTCTGACCAATTCGCCATAATCTTAGATAAATTCTAAAGGTAGCAAATAGCATCTAAATTTACTTCAGTGTTTGTACATCTACTATATGAACTTCTGCCTATTTATCATTGATATTCAAAATGGATTTATCACTCAAGATACAAGCCATATTCCACAAAGGGTTAAATCCTTATTAGAGCAGAATTTATTTGAACACGTCATCTTCACAAAATTTATAAATACGCCTAACAGTCCTTATGTCAAATATTTGAATTGGCATAATCTCATATCACTAGTTGAGCAAAAAATTGTGGATGAAATTGAACCATTTGCTCAAGTAACTTTTGATAAAACTATATATACTGCTTGTAACGAAGAGACACTTAATTTCCTAAATAACAATAATATCCAAAAAGTATTTATTTGTGGTTTGGATACTGATTCTTGTGTTTTAAAAACTGCTATTGATTTATTTGAAAACAATATTAACCCTTATGTTTTAGAATATTACTCAGCATCAACGGGAGGCGATCAATTTCATCAAGCAGGTCTTTTAGTATTAAGTCAGATGATTGGGATAAATAATATTGTAACTGAACCTCTAGATAAACAGAATCTAAATAAATACTTAGAGTTGGTATAGGATTACTATTTGATTTTTGAACAAAATTAGGTATCGTAGCGTGTGTTAGAACGGAGTTTGTAACGCACTATTATCACGTGTTTGATGCCGTACTCTTTGCGCTCACATCCTACGTATATTTTCTCCAAATCAAACCGGATTCTTATATAAGAGTTTTATGGTTTCAAGCCACATTCCGCAGGTACGATGTTTATAAAGAAAATCTAAAGGTAGCAAATAGCGATCGCCTGAAAACAGGATAATGCAGCTGAACTGTCAAATCCTTCTCATTTAACCTAAAACTATGGCATCTACACCTAAAATCCTCGCCTTTGCCGGCAGCGCCCGGATTGATTCTTACAACAAAAAATTGGTAAAAATAGCGGCGGCTGGCGCTAGAGCAGCAGGCGCAGAAGTGACTTATATAGACTTCCGCGATTTGCCTCTACCTCTGTATGATGAAGATTTGGAAGCTCAAGAAGGACTACCTACCAACGCCCGGACTTTAAAGGATTTGTTGATTTCTCATCAAGGATTGCTCATTGCTTCACCGGAATATAACAGTTCACTCACAGCAGTTTTGAAGAACGCTATTGATTGGGCATCCCGTCCAGCCCCAAATGAAGCGCCATTGGCTGCTTTTGCAGGTAAGGTTGCTGCCATTATGAGCGCTTCTCCAGGCGCTCTTGGTGGTTTGCGGGGGTTGGTTCACCTGCGGTCTATTTTAGGAAACATCAAAGTTTTGGTACTACCCGATCAAATTGCAGTAACTAAAGCTTACGAAGCCTTTAATCCTGATGGCACGTTAGTAGATCCTAAACAGCAAGAATCTATTGAAAAGTTAGGCGAGGGCTTAACAAAAATATTGCTGAAGCTCAACTAAATTGTTCAGGTGTTCAGTAAATAGCGAACACCTATCATTAAATACAGATTTTGGGGTATGAAAGCGTGGCTACTACTTTCTATTACCTTCAACCTCGACCTGGTGATAGTAGCAGTTTCTAGATTACCGACTGTTTAAATCAATCGGAAATCTGAGCATTTCAATTCTCACAAATCATAAATTAATATTCTTGAACAAAATTGATTTTGGTAGCATCCCATGTACACCTTTGTGGGGACTATTCACAACTTGAGTGATGTGAAAATTCACAGCTAAACTACACAATACATAAGCATCTTCTGGCGACAAATTTGCAAAGCGTTCCAGAAAATCAATCATGTTTTTTAAAGCAAATTCCAAGGCTTCATCTAAGGTTTGAGCAAACCCCATTGTAATAATATGAGTTGGAGTTTCGGCAATTGGTGTTGTTAGGTGTAAATCCTTACGAAGTTTGAGGGTAATTGTACCATTCATGGAAGTTTCAATGGCAGTAACATTTACCTCGCCATCTCCTTGTGCAGAATGTCCATCACCAATAGAAAATAATGCACCTGGTACGAAAATTGGCAAAAATAAACGAGAACCAGCAAGTAATTCCCGATTGTCGATATTACCGCCGTAAGAACCTGGTGGGACAGAAGTTCGAGAGGTTTCTGGAGTAGCGACACCAAGAATTCCAAAAAACGGTTTGAGGGGAATTTTTATACCAGCACCAGCCGGAAATTCAGCGATATTGTTGACTAAATCTAGAGGGATGAATCTCAAAGCAGGTTGAGAAAACTGATGTGGTAAAGCTCCCCAACCTGTACGAATAGCATTGAAGCCAACAGGTAAACTAGGTGCGATCGCATTTAATTGTACTTCTAAAACATCACCTGGTTCGGCATCGCGCACATAAATCGGCCCTGTGAGTAAATGCGGCCCCCCAGCAATTTTGCGTTCTGGTAGAAGATTTTGGCAGATGTCGAGAAATTCTGGTGTGACAAATTCAGGTGGTGCTTTGTCATAAACATAGTAACCAGTATAAGTTTCCACATCAACTGTATCGCCTGAATCAATAATGAGTGCTGGTTCTAATAGATGGGAGAAACCACCCAGATGTACGGTTTCCTTTGATGCTTTTAAAATATGGTGAGTCACGTCGCTTCGCTCCAATTAAAAATTAAAAATTAAAAATTAAAAATACCCATAAATAAATTTACTTGCTTTAGATCATGAGTCTGTTTCGGTCATATTATATCTGGCTAATCACTTAATAAAAAAAACTCTTTGTGTCAGAGCGTCACCATTAATTAAGTATTTAAGCTTTTTTTCATTTTCCGTCAAGCTTCAGATGAAAGGATGCCTACTAGTACTTGTACCAAATCTTCTAAACCTTCAGGAACACGATAAAGTTTAATATCTTCTGTAATTAGCTTTTGTTGTCTATCAAGTGTACCAAATTTCCAGTCATCTCCATTAGTCACTGCGCCAAATAAAATTGATGATTGCTCATCTAGAGTCCTATCCAGAGCTATTAATTCTACTGCTAGCTGTGTAAACCCTCTTCTAATATCTGATTGTTTTGCTTCAATCACCAATAAAGAGTTAGATTTATGTAAATAATAATCTAAAGTACCTTTGAGCTTTTCATCTATATTAATTGGATACTCACTATATAGTTGAGCTTTTGTCTGATCGCAGATTTCAGCAAGGATAGGAGCAATCATAAATTCTCTGATTGATATCTCAGCCGTCGGGTTAAAAAGTTTTATATTACGCTGTAAGTAATTTTGTAAAAATCCTAAATAGCTAACTTCACCAAAGTATCTTGGTAATTCTAGTTCTGTGCGATCGTAGTTGTACTCAAATTCAGCTACTACATCAATTGTTGGATTAGGCAACAAAAAGTATTGACTAAAAGTGTAACTTTGATCGGGTTTTAAAATCCTATATTTAGTCATGAGTTTTATTCTGAATGAATTACACCGGAGATATTAAGAATTACAATTAATAATTGATATGATTATCTCAAAATTTGCTAAACTTCAACTTTGGGGATAGCAAATACAAACAATTTGAGCAGGGAATTTGGAGGGGGTTGCAGAGTGGCTGATGATGAACGTATAGTCAATGCACAACGGATACATCCCAAAGACTTTTCATGGAGATTATGGCCTGTTCTGCCACTTTACCCTTATGGCAGGCGGCAAACAATCCGTAAAGAAGTGGTTAAGGACACAATCTGGAATTTTGACCAGATTCAGGGCATTTTCTACGTAGTTGTGCCGATTCGCATGACTGTTGTTAAGCTCGAAACCGGGGGTCTTCTCATCTATGCACCTGTTGCACCAACTCCAGAGTGCATTCGGCTTGTGAATGAGTTGGTGGTGGAACATGGTAGTGTTAAGTATATTATTCTGCCGACTATCTCCGGTATAGAACATAAGGTTTTTGTCGGCCCCTTCGCTAGATACTTTCCGACTGCACAGGTGTTTGTGGCTCCCCATCAGTGGAGTTTTCCGCTAAATTTGCCCCTTAGCTGGCTTGGTTTACCCCGAAAACGGACTCAGGTACTCCCTGAAGATAGTAGCAAAACACCCTTTGCTGATGAGTTCGATTATGCAATGCTAGGCCCCATCGAGCTTGGCCCTGGTCGATTTGCGGAGGTTGCTTTTTTTCACAAGCGATCGCATACTCTTTTAGTAACAGATTCAGTACTTTCGATCCCAGAAGATCCACCTGCGATCGTTCTATTAGATCCATATCCCCTATTATTCCATGCCAAAGATCGGGCTTCTGATATTGTTGCAGACATTCAAGTAAATCGCCGTAAGGGTTGGCAGCGCATTTGTCTATTTGCTTTGTACTTTCAACCAAGCGCACTACATATACCCCAATGGAGTCAGGTGTTGCAAGATGCCTTCAAAGCCCCAGAACGCTCAAGAAAAGCGTATTTTGGATTGTACCCCTTTACATGGCATCCCGATTGGCTGCGATCGTTTGATGCTCTACGAGGGAATGGGCGGTTGTTTGTCGCACCAATTTTACAGACGCTCATTCTCAACCGCGCACCCAAGGAAACCATTGAATGGGCTGATAAAGTTGCAAGTTGGAATTTCCAGTGGATTATTCCCTGTCACTTTGATTCACCAATTAAAGCCGAACCGCATCAGTTTCGCCAAGCTTTCTCTTTTTTGGAAAAGCAGTCTGCTGTTAATGAGGGTTTATTTAGCAGCAGTAGCTATCCCTTACCAGAAGTGGATTTTCAAACACTTAGAGAAATTGATGCAGGTTTGAATAAATTTGGTATTGTGCCAGCAGCAAAGGAGAAAGTGTAGAACCTAATTAAACATATTTGAGGGTAGGAGGCAGAAGGCAGGAGGCAGAAACATTTTATATCTGATTCTTAGTCATACATTTTTTGTACCTCATTTATTTGCAAAGTGGTGTATCTAAGTGTTTATTTTGAGAAACGGATTCTTGAGGCTTAATGTTTGATTCCCTTAAATTGTTCTTATCCAAAAAAATAAATAGTTTAGTGTTATGTCTCTAGATAGATGATTTATATTTATAAACCCATCTCAGGGTAAATAGAATAAGCGTAAGTGAGATGATAAAATCTTTTAACAAAGAAAAATCACTTAAGCAAGAGTAAATAAATATATGTTTAGCATACTTTGGGGTGTTGTTGTTGTACTGATTGCTTTTTGGGCATTAGGACTGGTATTTCATATTGCGGGAAGTTTAATTCATGCAGTATTACTTTTAGCTATTGGGCTTGCAATTTACAACTTTTTAAAAGGACGTGATGTGTAAATGAATCAGTCATGAAAATCCAAATCTAGTATTCAGATACGAAATGAGCTTTCTGGATGGTTTGAAGCTCAAATTTGTATATTTCAGTAATAGTAATTACGCAAAGTTCGCTAAAAAAGACTTTGGTGATAGGTCAATAATATTCACTCAATAATAGTGATTGTGACCAGTTTTAATTAAAACAGGACTTACGCAAGAACCCTCTAAAACTCTTATTCCTTTGCGTCCTTTGCGGTTCGTTTTATCATGATTTTGCGTAAGTCCTATAAAAATGTAAAATTAAGATTTGATTCTTAAATTTTTAATTAATAATTTTGAATTTTTAATTGGAGCAAAGCGACTTGACGTTTCTGGTAATTTTGAAGGCTTAACGTTTGATTCCCTTAAAACGTTCTTGCGCGGCTTGAAATGCTTCTTGCATTACTAACTGAATTCTTTGGGGATCGGGTTTTTTACCTCCCATTAAATCACCAAAGTAAACGCAGGCTGCTTCCCCTAGCGCCCAGGTGTAGGCGGCTGCCCAAGATGCTGCGATCGCACTGCCAAAACCTGGTATAAATTTAATTAACTCCCGTGCAATTGCCTGTGCTACAAAACCACCTGCGATCGCACTCACAACACCTCCTGCCTGTGATGGTGTAATTGTCTGTCCATATAATTTACCCAACAGACCCACCATTGATACTTGCAATGCAGTGAGTACAGGCATTGTGGCAAAGGGCAAAGGTACAGCCGCGAGGGTCGCAGACATAATCGCAAATGGCAAAATATAACGGCGTGCAGCATCTCGATAAAGATTACCAAGTTGTTTCCCAGCTTCTTCTTGGTCTAATAGCTGATAAATCGCTTCGGCTTCTGCTTGTGGGAGTACTTCTGCCAAGGAATCTCTAAGTGCTTCTAAGCCATAAAATACCGGATTATAGCCATCTTCTTCTAAGGTAAAATCAATAAGTACCGAGCGGTCAGTTATTCCTGCGAAAGCTTGCTGCATTGCGGCGAATGCGCGGTTGATTTCCTCATAATCTGGCGGATAGGCAGGATGATCGACGGTATTGGCAGGATAAACCTCATGCAAGCAGGTAACTACTAACAAGCAGGGAATATTTGGATACTTCTGGCGCAACTGTTGAGCAATTTGTCGGAGTGTGTCAGTTGCAAAATCATTGATTTTGACCGTCAACAGGAGGATTCTGGCGGAACGAGTTTCCTTTTGTAAATCGCCAACTAACTCCTGAATGATTAATTCAGTATCTTGGTTGACATCGCCTAGCCCCACCGTATCAGTAAAAACTAGTAACGGCAGGTCATTGGAAGGATAGGCATAGCGCTGCGTGTGTTGTGTGTGCGGACGAAATCCTTGACCGATAATTTCAGCCGAAACTCCAGTCAATCCCCGCACGATTGAACTTTTTCCGGCTTGGGGTTTACCAATTAGCAGTGCTTCTGTGGTTGGCAGTTCGGCTCGAATTTTCTCTAAAATCTCTGCAACCTGAGTTTCACTCACACTAAACCATTCAACAACCGTTTGTGCCACTTGTTCTACGGGTAGCAGTTGGGTTAAACGTGTTGTTGTTTTGTTCCAGACACCACCAATGCGATTTGTCCAGGAATTATCCACCGACTTGGTAGTTGCTCCATCAGTCGGTTTACTCAATTCCTGAGAATCAGTTAACGGCAAGTCAGCATCACGTTGCTCAGTCATTTCCATCCAAACGTAGAAGACCCTCTCACTAATCTTATAGCGATTCTCAAAGGGATAACTAGTATCGTTAGTAGTGTTATGAGCCTGGGCAAAGCTAAGGCTTCTTTCATGACTTGCTCAACAGAAGTTTTTTTCTCCAACGAAACACTCCGTATGTACCAATGACAAATGACCAATGACAAATGACAAATGACTACTTTATCAAATCAACGATCGCTTTCACCAATACATCTGGATCTACTGGTTTAGAAATATGCATTTGAAATCCGGCTGCTAGTGCTTGCTGCTGATTCATTTCACCAGCATAAGCTGTCAGAGCGATCGCGGGTACATGTCCTCCTTCTTGGGGCGATCGCGCCCTCACTTCCCGCATCAGCATATAACCGTCTGTTTTTGGCATTCCAATATCGCTGATTAAAACGTCTGGAATCGATTCAGACAGTGCTTTTAATGCTTCCTGTGCTGAAGATACGGCGGTTACTTCTACACCATAATCTTGCAAAATGAAGCTCACTAAGTCGCGGATATCTGGTTCATCATCTACCACTAAAACTTGAGTGTTTGAAAGCAGCGAGGATTCAGGATCGCAATCGAAAGACTCATTTTCTTCTCCCCTAACTTGTTCGCTTCTCACCAAAAGCGGTAACTCAACACTGAAAGTTGCACCCAATCCTTCTCCAAGACTTTCGGCTTGAACTTTTCCTCCATGCATTTCTACAACCTTACGCACGATGGCTAATCCTAAACCTAGTCCGCCAAATGTGCGGGTAGTTGTACCATCAGCTTGGCGAAAGTAATCAAATACATAAGGTAAAAAGTCTGGGTTAATTCCCTTACCTGTATCGCTGACTTGAATTTGAATCTGATTGCCAACTTCCAGGAGTCGAATTTCTACCCGTCCTTCTGCTGGTGTAAATTTTACCGCATTAGAAAGCAGGTTCCACACAACTTGCTGGAGCCGATTTGGATCGCCCATAACTTGCCCTAAATTGGGATCAAATATGGTCTGAATTTGAATTGAATTAGCTTCTGCTGCAAGTCGTACCGTTTCTAGTGCTGCTTCAACTACCATTACCAAACTCACTGGACAGACATTTAAGTTTAATTTTCCTTGAAGGATACGAGACACATCCAACAAATCTTCAATTAACTGGGTTTGTAATTTGGCGTTGCGTTCAATGGTTTCTAAAGCGCGGTTAGTAGTGTGTTCATCAAACTTGCGAGTCCGCAACATTTTCGACCATCCCAGAATAGAGTTTAACGGAGTTCGTAGTTCGTGGGAGAGAACTGCTAGAAACTCATCTTTAATTTTATTGGCGATCTCTGCTTGTTGACGTGCTGTTTTTTCGCATTCGAGGAGGCGATCGCATTCTTTTTCAGCCAATTTGCGATCGGTAATATCTAGTACAAAAGCAACACCGTTGTCTTCGGAGTCGTTCAGCAAAGCTATGCCCAAAACAATTGGTACTCGCTTTCCGTCGCGGTGAATATATTCTTTCTCGAAAATTTTGGAAACTCCAGTAGTTTGCACCTCTAAAATGGCGCGATCGTCTAAATGCTTGTATTCAATTGGAGTGATTTCTTGCCAATTAATTTTACCTAAAGTCGCAAACTCTTCATGAGTATAGCCAGCTAATTGTAGAAAGGCATCATTAGCATCAATAATGAAGCCATCTATATTCCAAAAAGCGACCCCAATTAGGTTAGACTCAAACAACCGCCGAAATCGCGCTTCACTTTCACGTAATGATTTTTCTGCTCGTTTGTGTTCGGTAATGTCACGAGAAACAATAATTACGCCTTCAATACTTTGGTCTAAATTCCGTAATGCGGTAATAATGTATTCATAATAATGCATCCCATCAGCAGTTACATATTTACACTCATCCTTGATTGGCTGCCCTGTTTTCATCACAGCTTGTCGTTGATTCTCTACCTGTTCTACAAGGTCTGTAGGTAAATCCAGTTCATGCAAAGTTTTTCCGACAATATCCTGGGGTTGAAAACCTAATATAGTAGCTGCATCATGACTGACATATTGATAGCAACCTTCGCGATTAAAGATGTAAATATGATCGACTGAGGCGGTGAGAATGGCATTTAAAATATTTGCCTGTTCTTGAACTTGAGTTGTTAGTTCACGAGTACTTTCTACTGCCTGCTTGCACACAGTAGTTTCCATGCAAACACCGATCATTCGCACGGGTTGTCCGCGATCGTCATAGATAAATTTTCCCTTAGCAGAAATCCAATGTACACTTTGGTCTGAGCGAACTATCCGAAATTCATCGTTGTAATCAGTTTTTTGTGCCAAAGCCTGGCTAATGCCTTGCATTACAGATTGCTTATCATCAGGATAAACGCACTTCTGAAATGTCTCATAAGGCCCATCAAAATTACTTGGAATTACACCAAAAAGCAGTTCATAATTTCCAGACCAGATGACTTTGTTGGTTAAAACATTCCAATCCCACAAACCCATCTGGGAAACATCTAAAGCTAACCTTAGCCGTTCTTCACTTTCCCTGTAAATTATTTCTAGTTGCTGCCGTTCTGCAATTTCTTGTTGAAAGTGCTGTAAAATCGCCGTCACATTTTCTGGCGCATTTAAGCCTGTGGATTTACCCTGTTCCAGATGATATTCAATATCATCATTGCTTACTTGATTAGGGAGATTTTGTGCCGTTAATGCTAGTTGAATTCTTGTTTTTGTTAATTGTTCTTCAAGTGCTGCTTGCCTTTGCTGATAAAAGATTTCTGATTGCTCTAACTCAGCTATGCGCTGCCGTAAAACTGCTAATTCATCAGTAAATTTCGAGTTAATTTTATCAATATTTGGCATCTGCATACACTGCCTATAACTAAATAACATAGACTTGAAGAGTAGGCATCCCCTAGTTATATAAGTATGGATTTTTAAGCTCCAAATGGAATCTGTCAAAAGGCACATAGGAGTCTTAGCCAAAAGATATCCTTTGGGATTTAAAAGCGATGTCTAGCCCTGCCAAGGTGACTTTTTATCAGAGAATTATGACAGGAGCGATCGCTATTTAAAAGGAAACACTGGAGAATAGACTACCAAACTTTTAGCCCAGACACTTCATCACTCTTAACGCAGTAAAAGCGTACTGTTGTTATCGATCAGTGCCATTCCACTAGTATTCATACCTGGGTTTGGCTGTGCCGATGCATTATAAGTCTCAATGTAGCGACGCACTTCCAATGGAAACTGAGGATAGTCTAGTACTGCATCGCCATCGGCAATAGTTGCCCAGAAGTCTCGCAAACTCGGAGCTAATTTTCTCGCCTGTGATAGTGGTAAGTTTAATGGAGAATGAGTTAGTAACTTGATTAAGAAAGGAAAAGAGCGATCGCCCATCCATTGCCGTGATGACTCTTGCAAGTCGGGAAAATCAGGTAATGACTCTACCCGATGGGATACAATTTGCAACGATTCTTTACCTTGGTTATCTCGATGAAACTCTAGCACGCGATAAGGGTGAGGATAGCTAACTAAAGAGCCAGTGGTAATATCATATACTCCCTCTGAGTAAGCAATATCTTGAACGTGCAAATGCCCGGTAAATACTAGTTTGACTCCGTAATGTCTTAGCAATTGCAATAATTCTGCTGAATTCGCCAACATATAGCGATTTGCCAGTGGGTGGTTCGATTGATTGGGCAAATGCTCCACCACATTATGATGCACCATCACCAAAACTAACTCACCAACAGATGCCGCCAATACTTCTTCTAACCACCGTAGCTGTTTAGCATCCAAACACCCTACTTGCTCACCTTGGTCATTAAAGGAGTTAGAATTCAATCCAATTAGCTTAACTCCAGGCAGCAATTGACGAACGTAGTACATCTGCTGTGGATCTTCATAGCCAAACTTGGTGTAATAGTAGGGAAAATCCGCAAAAGCGATTGATTGCTCATCAGCCAACAGCACAGGAACGTCATGATTACCAGGAACAACGTAGACGGGAAAAGGTAGCTGGGCTAAACATTGTTGTAACCAGGCGTGATTCTCTGGTTCGCCGTGCTGAGTTAAATCTCCTGGTAATAATAAGAAATCTAAATCGAGTTGAGTTAGATGTTCGAGTACACTTTGAAACGCCGAAATACTAACTTCTACCAGATGAAACCGACTAGGATGATCCCAGATTGTGTGGGGAAGTGCCAGGTGTAAGTCACTGACTACCGCAAAACGAAAATTGAGAGCCATTGATTTATGAGAATGTTAAAAACAGTGGTTAAAATAAGCCTTTTCCCAAAAGTATAACCCTAACTTTCTTTCGTTGCTCAGGAGTGCATTTACTTAACATTTGTATACATTAAGTATTGATTTAATGCTGTGGTGACGATTAACTTAAGAGCAAATCAGCAATATTAATTACCCCAACAGTGCTGATCTATTTATCGTAAATAAAAAGGTTTAATATCCCTACGCCTACAAATAGGCCCAGTTTCAGTCGGGTTTAAATCTCCGTCTGAAATTGTCTTTAATTTTGAATTTTGAATTTTGAATTGTTAATTCTCTGCTACTCCCCTTTTCGGTAAAATAACTTAGCAGATCAGCAAAGAACAGGTTCAGAATCATGGCTCAAGCTAGTATTGGGATTATTGGTGGCAGTGGTTTGTATAAGATGGAAGCACTCAAAGATATAGAAGAGGTGCATATCCAAACCCCTTTTGGTTCACCATCTGATGCTTTGATTCTGGGGACATTAGATAGTACACGAGTAGCTTTTTTAGCACGTCATGGCCGCAATCACACGCTGTTACCCTCGGAATTACCGTTTCGCGCTAATATCTATGCAATGAAGCAATTGGGAGTGCAGTATTTAATTTCAGCTAGTGCTGTGGGTTCCTTGAAAGAAGAGGCGAAACCATTAGATATGGTAGTGCCAGATCAGTTTATTGACAGAACGAAAAATCGGATTTCCACGTTTTTTGGTGAGGGAATTGTGGCTCACATTGCCTTTGCCGATCCGATTTGTAAGAACTTGGCTGGTGTGTTGGCAGATGCGATCGCATCTCTCAATTTACCAGAAGTTACCCTCCATCGCGGCGGTACTTATGTATGCATGGAAGGGCCAGCTTTTTCTACTAAGGCGGAATCGAATCTTTACCGGAGTTGGGGTGCAACCATCATTGGGATGACGAATTTACCAGAGGCGAAGCTAGCTAGGGAAGCCGAAATTGCATACTCAACCTTAGCGCTGGTAACAGATTATGATTGTTGGCATCCAGATCACGACAGTGTGACGGTGGAATTGGTAATTGGTAATTTGCTGCGGAATGCTGCCAATGCTCAAAAAGTGATTCAAGAAACTGTGCGGCGATTGAGTGAAAATCCACCTGCGAGTGAGGCGCATTCAGCATTGCAATATGCGATTTTGACTCAGTTGGATAAAGCACCCGCAGCTACTAAAGAAAAGTTAGGGTTATTGTTGCAGAAGTATTTGTAGTAAGTAAATGGGCGTGAATGAAAAACTCCACCCACAAGGGAATGGAGTTTTTGGGAATGGGGAATTGGGAATGGGGCATGGGAAAGAGCCTCTAATACCATTTCACTTTAAGGTTGATACAAATATGGAGCGGGGGAGCAAGGGAGCAGGGGGGAAAGAATTAGAGATAAATTATTTGTATCAGGTATTTCGTGAAATGGTATAACTCGCTTAACTTTCAAAACTAGTTGCCAAAATTGAAGCGTTTGCAACAATTGCTGCGTTATATATAAGAAACGTTTAAGTATTTCCAAGAAAGGTATAAGCAATTGCAGCAATTGTTACATACTTTGCAACAATTACTGCGTCATGTATAAGAAACGTTTAAATCATTGCAACAATCGTTGTAACTAACTTATGAGTTGCTTTTCTCGCAATTTTGGAGAAAGCGATCCGCAAGCGCATTGATAAAGCGGCATCAGTGGCAATACTACTCGGGTTTTGGATTTTGAACTCAGAATTGGGTTTGGGGAAAAGGTTAAAGGGGAAGGGTTAAAGGTTTTTTCTTTCCCTTTTCCCCTTCCCCTTCCCCTTTTCCCCAAAACCCGACAAGTATTGGCATCAGTAGCAGCAATCGACTCAAGCTGAGTGGCTTCGAGATTTAAATCGGCAGTTTTGAGGATGGCAAATAGTTGTTCAATTCGCCATCTGTACCATCTAATGATTTGTAGAGCTTGTTGTTAAAATTACAGCAAACTACTTTTCAAACAACCTCTAAGTTTAGGCGATACCTACGGTAAGCTCCGCTAACGCAGCAACGAATTTTTTCACCTTGGAACTGGCACTTGATTAATCACCGATGCAATTACCGCATCCATTTGTAAACCATCCAGCATTGCTTCTGGTTTTAAAATCAGTCGATGACGTAGCAACGGCGATGCAACTGCTTTCACATCATCTGGCGTGACAAAATCCCTTCCAGTTAACCACGCCAAGGCTTGAGATGTCTGCAACCAAGCACCGGCGGCGCGAGGTGATGCACCCAAAGTTAAATCAGGATATTGACGCGATATTCTCACCAACCCCAACAAATAATCAACGATCGCTTCTGATACTTTAACTTCTTTCACTGCTTGTCGTGCTTGTAAAATATCGGCTACTGTTGCGATCGGTTTCAAACGGCTAATATCTAAACGTCGTGCTGTAAAACCTGCCTGACGATTGAGTAACATTTGTTTTTCAGCAGCTTGATCTGGATAATCTACTACCAGCTTAAATAAAAATCTGTCTAACTGTGCCTCTGGTAAAGGATAAGTCCCCTCAAATTCTAGGGGATTTTGGGTTGCAATCACCCAAAATAAATCGGGTAAAGGTAAACTTTCACCATCTAGCGTTACCTGCATCTCTTCCATCGCTTCTAGTAGCGCCGCTTGTGTCTTGGGAGGAGTACGATTGATTTCGTCTGCAAGCAGCACTTCGGTAAATATTGGCCCTTTTTTTAAAGTGAAATTGCGGCTATTTAAGTCAAAAATATTTGTCCCAGTAATATCTGAAGGTAAAACATCTGGTGTTAATTGAATTCGGCGAAAATCCCCTTGAATTAACTGCGCCAACACTTTTACTAGTAGAGTTTTCCCAGTTCCCGGCACTCCTTCTAAAATTACATGTCCACCAGCTAGCAGTGCTACCAAAAGTTGTTGTATTAGCCTAGATTGTCCGACAACTACTTGATTAAGACCTTGCCCAAGCCGAATTAAGATAGGATGAGTTTCGCTCATATTTTTTATTGATAAATAAGCAACGCTGAAATACTATATCCAATTCAAAAAATTAATTTTTAATTTTTAATTTTTAATTTTTAATTCCCTTAATGGTTCGCCATTTCCCCAACCAGCTTAACAGTTCTCGTTCACCGATCGGTTTTTTACGAGATTGTAGCTTTAAAACTGCATCTAGTTCTGCTGCACTTTTGCCTGTTTTTTCTACCCAGAAACCGATTAAGGCTTGAGGTTCTAAAAGTACTTGTCCTAATCCCAAAGCTTTTTGGAGTTGTAGCTGTTCTTCTTTACCCACCATCTCTACAACAAAGTCGGTAGTATCAGCTTTCTGCAAAACTCCCGCTAAGGCTTGGATGTATGCTTCGCTGTTATCTGCAACTGGTGTAACTAAAGCCACTGGTTTCCCAAAGCGACGATTCTGCGCCCAAGTTAACACTAATAGCACAATACTTACCTGTATTAATATTGGAAATAAAGGAGTTTTCGCAAAAAAGCTAGATAAATTACCTTCACTTTCTTTCTTTCTGACATCAGCATCTTTATAACCGTGGATGTATTCATCGACAATTACTGTGTTACTTTTTTCAGTTACTAAACTAGATAGATACTTGAAATTACTTAAATTATCTTGATAGGCGTTAGCAGCTAAATAAGGAGTGGTAGAAAAAATTACCTTTCCCTTTTCGTAATTTTTTTCCCAGACAATAGCACCAAAGCGATCGCCTAAATTAACTTCCTTGGAGTTAGCTTTCTGATATCGTCTACGTGTATCAATTTTGATATCACCTTGGGGAGATTTTTGCATAGTGCTAAACTCCGCTTCTGTAACCCGCGCCCCTGCACCCAAAATTACCAAAGTATTCCCTTTTTCTACCCATTCGCGCTCTTGACTATCCAGTATCGTCTCTCTGGGATAACCACTAATCTGTACAAAGGTAACTGGGCTTTTTTCTGGCTGAAGATCGCTAAAAGGCTTTTGCCAGCGTTTGATAGAAATTCCCTGCTGTTGCATAAAAGCATACCAAGCACCATAGCCATTGGAGGCGCGGTTATAAGTAGAGCCAGTACTAATTTTTGTATTATTGGGAGCCGCGAACAAACTCAGTAAAACGATCGCAGCGATTGCGATCGCTCCTATCCAAGCAAGCCGATTTGAACGTTTCATTTTCGATCGCTTCGTTTCAGGATCACAAGTGTTAATACTTACTTATTTTTCAGGTAAAGTCAAAAATATAATCAAGTGGCTTTATTTTCTCAATGCGATCGCCTGTTTGATGAATGCTTCTAAGTTTTGAGTAGCAGTGGGATTGTCAAACAGAACGTTGATTGACAGTTTTAGAGCTTCACGAACTGAAGAGCGCCAATCAATATCTACTGCTAATCGCACTGCAATCTTGATATATTGCGAGGCATCATCAGCAATTGTCTCAGTTACACCCATAGCTTGCAAGAAACCATAAGAGTGTCGCCCTCGCATAAATTCACCAGGACAAGTGACAATGGGTAAATAGCAAGCGATCGCATCCAGTGTTGTATTCCCACCCGCCCAGTCGAAGGTATCTAAATAAATGTCTGCCAAAGAAAGCAAGTCAAAGTAATCTTCACGCGGTAAAACAGGCGAGAATACACAATAGTCAAGACTATCTAAACCTACAGCCGCAAATACCCGTTGCAAACGTTCTTGAGAAATCCCACAGCGAAGAAACATAAACTGAGCATTGGGAACTTGACGGGCAATTTCGGCATAAATGTAATCGTGCTGCGGTAGATATTTATAGCCAGCTTGACTAGAGATATAGACAACAGCATCTTCTCGTAATCCAAAAAATAATCGGTTGCGGCGGATTGAGTCAACTTTGATAACAGGATAGGAAATCCCCACACCAGGCAAACGGACAAGCTTTTCGGTGTAATGATCTTGCCCATTCACAGGTTCCATCAATTCGCTAGATAAGAAATAGTCAATGGTGGGCAATCCAGAAGTTACAGGTTGTCCCCAAGCCATACATTGAATCGGTGCTAAACGAAGTCCAGCAATACATAGCGTGGTGGCATCCATCCCTAATTCTGGAAAAATTAACACATCAAGGTTGTCATCAATAACTTGTTGACAAACCTGTTCTAAATTATTCGGTAAATGATAGAACTTGGTGCTATAAGACTGAAATAATTGAGTAGCAGAATCAATTTGATTTCCTATGTGATATGAATAAATTTCAAAATTTTGATTATCTGCATATTTCAACCAGTTTAAGAATAAAACTGTTCCGCTCCAGCCACACAAAAAATAGGAAAGATAGCCAATTTTAATTCGCTGAGTGTTACTAATAGAAGAAATCGGGCGTTCTTGAATCCATTGCGGATAATTTGCCGCCATAATTTGGTGAACTAGCTGCCCATATTGCTGCTGTAGTAACACATCATTCTTTGCCTGATATGCAAGAAAAAAGTTTGTATGATTCCTGATTCCTGTTAAAGCTTTTTTCTCTTCATCAGGGCTATTTATTGTTTGAATGAGTTTTTCTAGCCCATGCTGAAACCATGCACGGTAAGTATCAATCTCATCAGGAGTATGATAAATTTCTGGCAGCATAAGATGACTAAACATCTTAAATATATAGTTTTCAGGAAAGTTATCCGTAACCTGTTGAGCAAAGTTACGAGCTTCTAAATACTTGTGGCTTTGCTTTAGGCGAATAATTAGCCAGAAATAGAGTTCTTCTGCTTGAGGACAATGGCTAATACCGTTCTGCAATGTTTCGATAGCCCCTTGCACCTGACCAGTTTTATAGAAAATATTACTTAGCTTCAGATAATAGTCAATCTGGTACGAACAACTAGATAAATACTTGCTGTAATATGGAATAGCATTTTCAGGCGATTTACTATCTGCAAAATAGTCACCCCATCTTTGCCAAGATTCTAACCGAGCAGCTTCATAAACAGTTTGCTGGCAAATTTCTGACAACTCACATCTCGGAATTTGGGCAATTTCTGGCTGCTGAATAATATAGCCATCTTCGTTATGAATTGGAATGTGAAAGTTAATTAATGATTTAATTACAGACCATTCTTGTGTACTTAACTGACCTGTAAGCCCTACATTGAGGTCTTCACAGATAATATCTTCTAAGCTAAGTTTCAGAACAGTCTCAAAAAGCAATGAGTTAGCATTATCTTGTAGCTCATCCGATAAGCTTTGGCTGTCGATTAATAGTGTTATATCTTGTCTAGCTGGATGTGTGAAAAGAGTTCTGAGAACAGTTATCAAATCTTCTGCGTTAGCGTTCGCACAGCATTCCGCAGGAAAGCTCGCCGTTGGCGCAGCCTCTCGTAGAGAAGGCATCGCAGTCTCTAAATTAGACCAGTCAGGAAAAATAATAAGATTAATATCTCTTAATTCATTAATTAACATAGTGTTGCAATTACTAATGGCAAGTTGCCTTGCATATAGGCACTACTATATATGTTTTTACAGCAATGTCATCAGTAACGAAGATATAGAAATCTCTAATGAATTAACTGTCAATTCTCTTGCGATCGCAATTATAACTGCACTTCAAGATTAAAGTATATGCGATCGCGCTACCATACTTGGCGAAACAATCTGCTCAGAAAATGGTGTTGCAACAGCAGTGCAAATTATTGAAGAAATGATTCTCTGATGATATTTACAAGTCTTAAAAAACCCCACCTCTTAGATGGGTGGGGTTAGTATACTTACTAAGGCTATTTAACCGTACATACAATGATATCACTCAAATTGCACAAGCGATCGCCCCGATACAACAATAAAGCCGACAGAATCAAGCCTAATCTGGGGTTGGCGAATTCCTTCTAGGATGGCTGCATTTAAAGCAGTTTCTATCTTTAATTCTTCAGCTAATGCATTATCCCAACTTTGTTGGTTCAAACGCAGGCGTAATTGTTCGACTCGATTGGCTAATTTCTTCTCGGCGACTCTAGCACAACTTTGGCACAACTCAATAAAATCTGGACGATTTGAGAGTAATTCTGAAGAAGTGTTCCGCACTTGATAACAGAAATTTTGCCATTTACTAGGGTCAACAAAATCGTCAATAATTCCTAAGCGCTCTTTTGCCAAATTATAATCTCGTCCTTGATTATTGTTTTTATCTTTATATGGACGTTGCAGAATACTTAAGAGTGCTTTATCTTCAACAACCCGGATTGGCTCTTTGCGACCATCAACATAGATAGTTTCTATAATTGGTGGAAATAGAGCATCAACACGTCGCTGTAAGTGTTTGAATTGAGAACTATCTAGTTTGTTATCTAGTAAAACTTGTTTGGCAATTCTTAAATTTGCCTCCACTACATAATTGCATTGAAAACCGAACCACTCTTTGCCTTCTTTAGCATCCCAAGATGCATCAGTGCGCCACAAAGCAAAGGCTTCACCTCTGTCATCCCAGTTAATGTAGTTCCACAGTGCTTCAACAAATCCTTCCCCAACTCGAAAGAGTTTAATACCAGGATTCTGGTTTGCCACTCTGCGATTATAAGTACCAAATTGGTCGAGGTTACTATCAGCAAAACGGTTTTTTAAATCATTTATGGGAACCAATGTCCGCGTTGATGGTTGATAACGTCGCATCTCTGATGAATCAGGATTATTGAGTCCTCGGAATCCCAATGCTTCACAAATCCAGCCTTCAATTGCTCGTTTCATTTCTAGATGACAAGCATCGTAATTATCTAGCTCTTGAAAATACTCCGTAGCAATTTCGTCGTTAGCGTCGATTTCATCTAGAGCATTTTGTTCGCTAATTTTGGCGATTTCGGTTTCAATTTGTTTTTGAATTGGCGAAATCATCTCTAACAATCCAGCAGCACCAGATTTAAACAAAGCTGTTTCTAATTCTGCAAGTTTATCATCCACATAAAATTGTAAACTCGCAATTGATTGTTGAAAAATACCAAACCCATCTTTCAATACTTGATACCAAGCGTTGTGAGGGCTATCTTCCAAATAAGGGCCAATCAATATACAAGATTGGACACCAATTTTACTACCAATACGGTCAAGTCTACCAAGTCTTTGCTCTAATTGATTCGGCGACCAAGGAAGGTCAAAATGAATTAACCAATCGGCAAATTGGAGGTTAAGCCCTTCTTCTCCAGAGCGATCGCATACTAGAATAAAGCAGTTTGGGTTATTCTTGAACCTATTTAAGCCTTCTTCAACTTTGTCGGGTGATTCTCCAAACTGATGTTTTGCTAGAGCCTCTGCACCAAAGATATTAGACAAATACCGGACAATTTCGCCACAAGTCTGCGCGAAACTGGTAAAGACAATAAATTTGGGCAGAATATCGCCAGTAATTGGTCTGCGAATCCTCTGCTGTATTCTCGTGAGGAATTCGTTTTGATTCTTCCGAATGTTGGCGGGAATTTTGTAGTATGTACCTAGCTGATTCAGCAGCACTGTTTTCAAATTCTCCGTCCGTTCTCCATCCTCTTGGGGTTGACGAATAATTTTGAGGAAGGATTGCAGAATCTCTTCTTCCCCTGAAAATTTAGGGGTTTTAGTTAATAGGCGAACATCATCTTCTTTAAACTCCTGGGTGAGTTTAGCATGAGGCTTACCAGTTAACCGAGCGGTAATTACCTGTTCTAATATGCCTAACCAAGTACCAGCAGCTAGGAATAACAACAGAAAAATTCGCTGATACGGCTTTTCATCAGGAGCAACACTACGCCATTGATTGAGTAGTTCGTGGATATCAAGCGATCGCTCGTCTAAATCATACTCTTCCTTGGGCGTAAAGTTGCGGTCAAAGATCACATCTTCCACCGCCGCGCGACGGTTGCGAAGCATTCGGCGGTGTAGTCGATAGATATCGCTAACGTGAGTCCGAATCGCTTGAACTATTTGATCTTGCTCGGTAGAATTAGCTTGTAAATTTTCTAAATCATCCGCCAGCTTTTGTAAATACTCATCCTCAGCTAAGAGGGTTCGTAATTGTTGCAAGTTGCTTTTGAGTACAGCAGGTTCCGCACCTTCTTTAAAAGAAAGCAGAAGCCTACCAATTTCCTGACGGCTTTCAACTTTGGCGCGGAAACCTGCTAAATCGCCAATTTTATAGGTTGCTGGGTCGAGTAGGTGCAACATTGCCAGAAAATCCTGCTCGTGATTGAGAACAGGAGTAGCGGATAATAAAAGTAAGCGATCGCTTTTATGAGCAAGTTCTTTGCAAGTTTGAAAACGCTGGCGTACTGTTGCATCCTTAGAGGTCGCCATTGCTGCAATATGATGCGCTTCATCTAAAATTAAGCAACCTATCCTCGCTTTCAGGTTGATTTTATGAATATCTTCAACCGCCAGCACCGCTACCCGTTTCGGAAAATGGGAAATGTAAAATTTGTTTTCTAACTCAGTCCGCCATTGTTTGAGTAAATATTGCGGAACTAATACTATCGCTCCTTTTTTCGGCTCATCCAAAAGGAATTGACGCAGAATCGCACCAGCTTCGATGGTTTTTCCGAGTCCCACCTCGTCTGCAAGCAAGTAGCGTTGAATTGGGTCTTCCAGTACCCGCCGCACTACTTCAACTTGGTGAGGATAAAGATTAATATTTGCCGAAATCAGTCCCGTCATCCCGCGACTGACAGCGCGTTGCTTAATCAAGGATTTGACGAAAGCCAATCTTTTATCGTGGAAGTAAGGCGTTTCGTGACCCTTCATCGCTAAAGTTTCGATGGGGTCAGTGTTTGGCAGATTACAACGAACGTAAATGTCTTCTTCAGTAGCGATCGCAGTTTTCTTATCTGGTAAATCAATTTGATACATTTCGGTATCTTCATCCCAGATGAAAACTCTGCCAACTATCCATTTATCCTGAGTCTGAGACTTAATATAGCATCGAGCCTGTGGTTCAAGCCTGACCTCAGACAGAGAACTTAAAGGTAAAGTTTTTTGAAGACGTTGCCCTATAGAGCAGAAATACTCAACATTTGCATTGGCATCAGAGATTTCGGTAACTTTTCCGATACCCAAAGAGTTATTCTGGGACTGTACCAATAAACCGAGCTTAATCATAGATCCAGTCCCCTGAACACACTAAAAGAATCTTCCAGACTAGTTTGTTCACCTATATCTGGCAGTTTTGTCGATCAACATTATAGATAATAAATTGGTATTACAGTTTTTTGTCATAGCAATGTCTACGACGGGCTGCGCCTACGCTCCAGGGAACAGAGAGAAACGGAGACAATTCTTTCCCCCTGCCCCCTGCCCCCTGCCTCTTTATCCCTGCCTTAATAACGCCACGATACAATGAAGGTGATGTAGTTTTATTGACTATGAAGAAAATTAGAGACAACACAATTAAGTTAAATCAATATTTAAAGTTGATGGGTATAGTGCCAACTGGAGGGCAAGCCAAGCTAATGATTCAAGGTGGCGATGTCCAAGTAAACGGGATGTTGGAAACTCGACGAGGGCGACGACTAGTACCGGGTGATAAAGTGACAATAGAAGGAAAAACTTTAGAGGTGAATTTGGATAACAATGAAGACCAACACGTAGTGATAGATTTTCCTGAACAAACCGAGTAAAAGATTTTTATCCCAAATTGATAAAGTTTCTCTTTGTGAGTAATGTTGCAAATTTCCAATAAAGTTATCATCCCACAGAGTGAGATTGAAATTAGTGCGATTCGTTCCCAAGGAGCGGGAGGCCAAAATGTCAATAAGGTTTCCACAGCGATTCACTTGCGCTTCGATATTGTCGCTTCATCACTACCGGATTATTATAAAGAACAGCTTTTAAAGCTAAACGATCGACGCATCACCCAGGATGGAGTTGTTGTAATTAAAGCGCAGGAACACCGAAGCCAAGAAAACAATCGGGAGTCAGCTTTGAAACGACTTCAAGAGTTAATTCAAAGCGCAGTTGTAGTAACGATAAAACGCAAACCTACCAAACCAACTCGCAGTTCTCAAAGAAAGCGCCTTGACTATAAAACTAAGCACGGACAGGTTAAGTCTAATAGAGGGGAAGTGACAGATTATTGATTTATGGAACTTCCAAGTAATAAAATATTCTAATATTTCTTGTAGGATGGGCATCTTGCCCGTCTTGTGAATTGGGCGCTCATGTTGTCCACCCCACAAGATTGAATAATTTTAGGACTTACGCATTGACATAAAATACTAAATATGAATGTTTTGAAAAATTATATCTCTCGTAAGGGCACAGCACTGCTGTGCCTCTAAATTGCAGGTATATTTAGCATCAAACAATAATTAATAAAAGCCTGAAACAATGTTTTTGTTATTAATATATTACTAATTATCAACTTTATTTTAACTAAAACTTCGTAAACTATGTGACTAGCTTATAGCAGTAAATATCAAAACTAAAACTAGCTAAATTAATATATAGTATCAAATCTAGCTGGGTTGATATATTTTTTAAAACCTTACACTTAAATTAAATACCCTCACATTGTTAAAGGTTTATTTCCTTAACTTGGAATACCTGCTTTATCACTCTTATAAAATATAAAATCTATGCCAAAAGATTGATGATAAGGAAATCTAAAAATGTATTACTTTTATTAAAGTACTAACAAATTTGCAAATAAATATTTAGCCGTGCCGCTAAGGAGTAATAAATCTAGTTGCAAAGCAAGTATTGCTAAAATTGGCACTAACAAAGTGTAAACTTTAAAACTGCTCTCATTGCAGAAAATCAGAAAACCAGGAGATAATTATGAATACCAAATTACAGCAAGACCCGTATGTTGATACTGCCTCCCCAAACCAGATAGAAGCACTTAAAACTTCAGAGTCTGGAAACCTGGCAATGTTGCCACCCGCCTCGGAAAATAAAGAACAATGGCAAAAAGTTGGTAGCCAGATTTCTATATTTTTGGCAAAAATACCTGAGTATATAGGTAGCTTCTACCAAGAATACAAATTGCTGATTATCAGCTTTGCGTTGCTTGTGATAACAGTTACGGCACTAAGGATTTTTCTAGCGGTACTCAAGGCCATAAATGATATCCCTCTAGTTTCTCCATTTCTCGAATTAATTGGACTTGGTTACACAATTTGGTTTACTTTCCGCTATTTGCTCAAAGATTCTACTCGGCAAGAACTAGCAGCAGAAATTCGCTCGCTTAAAAAACAATTTCTAGGCAGAGAAGAATCAGAGACTTTAAGCTAACTAAAGTATCGTGGCGGATACAGTGTATCTGAAATTTTGGTCAAGTAAAAAGCTGAATTTTGCTTGACCGTCATGCTTACTGCCTCTCTTGTTAATATTTTGATAGACAGTATGCATTTCTCCTCGCTATGTTACGCCTAACAGAAGTAAAGCTCCCGCTCGATCATCCTGAAGATGAGATCAAGACTGCCATCCTCAAAAAGCTGCAAATCACGGACGAAGATTTGATCGGCTATTCTATCTTCAAGCGTAGCTACGATGCCCGTAAGAAAGGAGAGATTACCCTTGTTTATATTCTGGATGTAGAAACGACTCAGGAAACTCATCTACTCAAGCGTCTGAAAAAAGATCCTCATGTGACGATCGCGCCAGACATGAGTTATCGCCCAGTGGCAAAAGCACCAAGCAATTTGGCGATTCGCCCTATCGTCATTGGTACTGGGCCTTGCGGATTGTTTGCGGGTTTGATGCTGGCGCAAATGGGTTTCCGTCCGATCATTTTAGAACGTGGCAAACAAGTCCGCGATCGCACTGCTGATACTTTTGGCTTTTGGAAGAAAAAATCAGACTTCAACCCAGAATCTAATGCCCAGTTTGGCGAAGGTGGGGCAGGTACATTTTCCGATGGCAAACTCTACAGCCAAGTCAAAGATCCTCAGCATTATGGACGTAAGGTATTAACCGAACTCGTCAATGCGGGAGCCTCACCAGAAATTCTCTATATCAACAAACCGCATATCGGCACATTCAAACTGGTGGGAATTGTCCAAAGTATGCGTGCCAGAATCGAATCCCTCGGTGGTGAAATTCGCTTTCAAAGTTTGGTAGAAGATATCAATATCGAAAATGGACAGGTGCGCGGAGTCACCCTCGCTAGTGGGGAATATATCGCTAGCGATTATGTAGTTTTAGCGGTAGGACACAGCGCCCGTGATACCTTCCAAATGCTATACGATCGCGGGGTTTACATCGAGCCTAAACCTTTTTCTATTGGCTTTCGCGTTGAACATCCTCAAACTCTCATCGATAAATGTCGTTTTGGCGCTCAAGCCGGTCATAAGCTTTTAGGTGCAGCCGATTATAAACTAGTCCATCACTGTCAAAATGGCCGTTCTGTGTATAGTTTTTGTATGTGTCCAGGGGGCTTGGTAGTTGCAGCCGCATCAGAACCGGGGCGAGTTGTCACCAATGGGATGAGCCAATACTCTCGCAATGAGCGTAATGCCAACAGTGCGATCGTTGTGGGCATCACTCCCGAAGATTATCCGGGCAACGCCTTGGCGGGAATTGATTTCCAACGGCGCTTGGAAGAAAAGGCTTTTGAGTTGGGCGGCGGAACTTATGAAGCTCCGGGGCAGTTAGTGGGAGACTTTCTCAATCATCGCCCCTCAACAGCATTTGGCACAGTTAAACCATCCTATACGCCAGGGGTGCGTTTGGGCGATTTGAGTCAGAGTTTACCAGATTATGCGATCGCAGCCATCCGTGAAGCACTACCCGCTTTTGACAAACAAATCAAGGGATTTGCAATGGACGATGCCGTGTTAACTGGGGTAGAAACCCGCACCTCATCACCAATTCGGATTAAACGCAAAGAGGATTATCAGAGTTTAAATACAGTCGGTCTTTATCCAGCTGGTGAGGGTGCGGGATACGCGGGAGGAATTCTCTCGGCGGGTATCGATGGTATTAAGGTAGCGGAGGCAGTGGCTTTAAGTATTTTGAGGAATTGCGTAGTCTAGCGCTGTAAGCATCACACCAGTTTTGCACCAAACACTTGTAGAGACGGCGATTTATCGCGTCTCTTCTGATATGTCATTGTAAGTGCAACGAATGGCAATACTACTCGGGTTTTGCATTTTGAACTCAGAATTGGGTTTGGGGAAAAGGTTAAAGGGTAAGGGTTAAAGGTTTTTTCTTTCCCTTTTCCCCCGCCCCTTATCCCCAGAGGGGGCCCCACCTTCCCCTTTTCCCCAAAACCCGACAAGTATTGCAACGAATGGAACGTTCGCAATGATGATTGTTTAACCAAACATGATATTAGATCAATTTGAAAACTCATTGCGACAGATGCAATCAGAAAACCCTTTAAGAGAAAGAATTCCCACTCCCAACCTTTTAAAATGTAAAAGTAGTCCGCAGTACGCCTACAGTTGTAGTGTCATTGTTACTATTACCTTCTGGGTTAAAGAGAACAAACGCACCAGGAGTAATGCTGATATTATCGTTAACTTTAAAGCGATAATAGCCTTCTAAATGGTAAGGAGTTGCCCGATTGTCACCCGTAGGCGTAAGTTGAGCAGAACCACCAGTATCAGTACGATAAAGTGGCTGACCAAAAAGAATCCCGGCATTGTTCCCTGACCTGAATAAATCTGTGAAGTGAACTCCCACCATCCAACTTGTAAAGGTGGTGGAAGCATTCACGCTATTAGAAGAGTCATCAACAAATAGTGCTGCACCATAGCCAGATAAAGCTATCTTGGGAGAAAATCGCCATGTTACCGTACCACCAAAGGAGTTGAGTTTGACAGGTGTTCCAGCGTCAACACCAGCTAAAGCACCAACATCACCACTAATTAATCCAGTACCTAAAATATTGATTTCGTGATAACTATTGGCATAGTTTAGACCAATATCTAAACTAGGACTGGGCTTGAAAGTTAACTGTGCAGCAACAACACTACTCCCACTAAATACACCAGCGCCCAAAGGTGTCGTAGAAACTCCTGGTAGTGCCTCATCAGCAGATTTTTGGGGTAAATTGGCATTGACGCTACCGTATAAAGCGCGTAAATCCAAATTCGGGGAAATACTATAAATAAATCCCGCCGCCGATGCTAAACCAGTACCCGAAGTACCACCAGAAACCCGTAACACAGGGTTTAAGCCTGCAAAACGAGAAATTGACTCTTGTCCTTCGCCATAAAAAGGTGTAATTGTTGGGAAAGCATCTGATGTTTCCGCCGCAGTTCCGGCAAACAAGGTTAATTTATTAGCGACAGGAAAGATATACAGCAATTTGTAAAGCTGAACATCGTTCGCGCCAACACTCGACAAAGTATTGACATTTAACCCGGGAAATTGCGGCTCAAAACTGGTACGAGCGCTACTAGAACTTAAAATAGATGAAGCTAATCCTAAACTTTGTTGCAGGCTACCTTGTCCATTGGCTCCACCCAAAAAGTTATAAGCTTGCAATCCAGTAATTAATAAATCTTTCCCAGTAAAGCTAGTGGTAAGATTTAATCGCACTCTATTGACTAAGATGATGTTCGAGTCGCCGTTATTAGGAGCGCCGCCGGTAGCACCAACACCAGCAATAATTGCCTCTCCATTAAGTTTAGTAGTCGTAGAAAATTGATTTGCTTCTAGTTTTGCGGTACGAGCTTCTACAGCATCTACTCGACCCCGCAATGTTGTCAATTCCGCCGTAAATTGTTCTTGTAGTTTCTGCAACGTGGCTAAATCTTCTTTCTTAACCAAATCACCAGTTGCAGTGGCAATTAGTTCATTAATTCGTTCTAAACAAGCATTTAAGCCAGCAGCAAATTCATAGCGAGTCATCGCCCGATTACCGCGATAGGTTTGATTGGGATAACCTGCAATACAACCATATCGCTCAACCAAAGACTGGAGTGCCTGAAAAGCCCAATCTGTCGGTTGTACATCAGATAATTGGGATACAGATGTTACTTGTGCAAGCTTGTCTGAGGATGGAGATGAATTTGCAGATTCTGGTGTCAGTTGCTGCTGAAACTTAACAGCAGAATCTACACCTAAATCTTCATTTTTTTGATTCTCATTAACTATCAGCAATTCACTGGAGATATTATTTGTTAAGTTGCTTTGATGAGAATCATTTTGATTAATAGCTAAGTTTTTATCTGCAATTTCTAAATTAGGAAGGGCTTGCACAGGTGATAACCCGGCAATTAAGCATAAAAATCCCATCCCACTAGCAGAAGCTAGTAGATATTTCACCATGATCGCTCCCAACACACATAATATGGTAAAAATTAATTGCGATTTTGAAATTGATTGATAAGTAAATTTAAAGTAGATTTAGCCAGATAATCTTGCTAACTTTAAATTTTTGATCTCAGGATTTTTTCTGAATTGACTTACCGCAAAATCAGCTTATATCGCAAGTATTAAATTATAGTAAATACTATTTTGGGAAAGAATTAACAAATAATCATATTGAGAGTTTTTATAGTTACTATTGGCAAAATAATAATTATATCTGTCTGATTTATGATAGAGAATATAGGTATTGAGCGGAGATTAGAGGCTCAATACCTAGCGAAGAGTAATTTTACCTAACAAAATAATTTTGAGTGCAGGCAAGATCGGGAGGAAAAGCACGGAAATCATTTATCTTGGGATTGTTAACCATTTTTATCCCAGAGAAGCTTCATAGCGATCGCATAAATAAGAATTTCAGGGTAAAATTCTTACCACATCTTAGTAAAATAAGCAATACCTTACAGTAAGTAATATTTTTAACAAAACATTTGTAACTACCCTTGCAGTTTATTTACCCACCGCCTGCTATTCTTATAGTTACTTCGGTCTGTCATAGCAGATAGATTATCCTCAATAATGTTTAAATTTCTTAGCGCTCATATACCATCCTGGTAATGTGGGTGCTTTTACTTTATCGAAAGCGGCGGGAAACTCCATACCCTTGTGGGTGGAGAGAGATAGCCGCCCCGCCGCTTAGGGCATTAGAGGCTCTTCCCCATTCCCCATTCCCCATTCCCAAAAACTCTATCCCCTTGTGAGTGGAGTTTTTCATGCTTCATAGCAGCAAAAAACCTAACCCCTTTCCGCGTTGGGAAAGGGGCAATCAAAGTCTCTCTCATTTCAGGAGAAAGGTTTTCCAGATAGCCTAAGCTGACAGTGAAGCTTTAACTTGACCAAAACGGCGATCGCGACTTTGGTAACTCAACAAAGCCTGATATAATGCTTCTCTATTAAAATCTGGCCAAAGAATATCGGTGAAATACATTTCTGTATACGCCATTTGCCATAAGAGAAAATTACTCAATCGCATCTCACCGCTAGTCCGAATCAGTAAATCGGGTTCTGGAGTGTCTGCTGTGTAGAGATGTTGTTCTATAAGACTTTCATTTACTTGTTCCGCACTGAGTTCGCCGCGTTCCACAAGTTGAGCTACTTGACGACAAACTCTGGTAATTTCGTTACGGCTACCGTAGTTGACTGCAACAGTAAAGTGGATTGCTTGATTATTCAATGTCTCTTTCATAGAACGTTCCATTTCCGTTTGTAGAGACTTAGGTAAAGCCGATAAATCTCCAATAAATGAGATTCGTACCCCTTCTTGATGCATTTGAGCCAACTCGCGGTGTAGTAATCGCTCAAACAAATGCATCAGAAAATCTACTTCTTCAACGGGACGCTGCCAATTTTCTGTTGAGAAAGCATAAGCTGTCAACGCTTTAATTCCCCAATCCTTGCAGCAACGCAATAGTTCTTTGAGCGTTTTTGCTCCTTGGCGATGTCCAGCAATGCGCGGTAATCCTCGACTAGTTGCCCATCGTCCGTTACCATCCATGATGACGGCGATATGTTGGGGTATTTTTTGCAGGTTTAAATCGGCTGATTTGTCATTTGTCATTTGTCATTTGTCCTTTGTTATTTCCTAATGAGTAATTTCAAATAAATCTTGCAAATATTTTGGTGTGAGGGTGTTGTTCCAATTCCACAGACGATGCATTGTGTAGGCGAAGGTGAAGAAGAGAGTTGTTTTGTTAGTTAATGACCAAGCATTCCAGTTGAGTGTACCCATCATGCGGCGGAGAGTACGCATGAGGTTGTTACGCTGATAGTTTGGCGATCGCGTTTTGATCAGCGTGCGTCCAATTCGCATCAACCCAGTATCAGGAAAAGACCAGACTCCAAATCCCCAGAATTTGGTCATGTGGTTGATTTCATCCTGTGCCAGTTCCTCTAAAACATCCTGGAGTGCGCCAGTGGTGTGAGCCATCAACCAAATATAAAGACAGGTAGCACCGTATTCTGTAGCAATGCGGTGTAAGCCGTGGCGATATAAATCTTCGTAAGCGTCATCTGTGGGGAGATAGCTTCTAACAGTCCGAAGTTTTGGGGTAATTTTCTCACCTGTTAATTGGGTGTAGATTTTGATTAATGCAGGTGTGTGCTGACGTTCTTCTTTTTCCCACAAACCAAGTTCTAGGAGTTCGCCACTTTCACCGACTGTTCCACCAACAAACCGAGCCATCTGAGGATGCAATTTTTCTAAATACTGCCGACTTGTTTGGGTATAGCCGCGAATGGGAGCTTCTGTATCCATCGCACCTATCAATATAGATAGAAATACCTCTGCGTCTAAGCCGATAATTTGATTGCGATTGATTGTTTGCCAATCGATGTGTTTCCAGGGACGCGGTTGAGGATTGGCAAATTGTATCGGTAAATCTTGCAGGCGATCGTGTAGTTGTTCGACTGCAATATATTTGTCTATAAGGGAACGAATGCGGCGCTGTGTTTGCAGGTAGTTAGGACTGGGATAGCTTTGACCTGCTAAGTCTGCTCTAATTGGGCTGAGAGTATTAAGCATTTTTTTATACTTTAATTTTTATCTCTATGCCCAATAGCCTAAGCGATCGCACTTTGTTTTGTCAGTCGGCTGAAGTCGGCAGTTTTATGTGATAGGGTTGCAAAAGTTGGGGAAAAAGTTGGTTATAGAAAATTTGGGTTTAAAATTTTGTCCTTCTAAGACAACTTTACAAAGTTACAAGAGAGAATTGCAGAAAATGTAACGAAATTGTTAGAACAAGGGTAGATAAAAGTTGAGTAACAGGATAAATCATGAACGCTTATAAAACATATATCACTATTGCAGATCCAAAACAGTTAGTATTATCTGATTTACCATTTAAAGCAGGACAGAGAGTTGAGGTAATTATTTTAACAGACGATAATCAAAGGGTTACTTTAGCAGAAGAATTAAAAAAGTTATTTAAAGAAATACAAGCAATACACGCAGATAATCCGTTAACTGATGAAGAAATAGCAGCAGAAATTGAAGCTTATAGACGGGGAGAATGAAAGTTATTATTGATACTAATATCGTAGTCTCTGCTGCTATAGCTGATAAAAATCCAGAGGCAGTAATTTTATTTGTGATTGCTAATTCTGCTTTTGAGTGGGTTGTATCGGCAGGCATTATAGCAGAGTATAAGGAAGTTTTAAAGCGTCCTCGTTTAAAATTAACTGAGGCACAATATGAAAGATGGGTTTATTTAATTGATTCAGTAACAACACTAATTGATGTGGATGTGGAGGTTGATTTTCCCAGAGATAGGAAAGATGCAAAATTTTTAGCTTGTGCTATTGCCACAGAAGCAGATTTTTTTATTACGGGTGATGCTGATTTTAATGAAGCGCAAACTTTGTTAAACACAACTATTATTTCTCTGTCTTTATTTAAAAGGTTAGTTTGTGATGTGAGGGAATAAGCTTCAATCTGCTAGGGTGCGTAAGATAGCGGTATAACATATAGTATAAAACTAAGCGATGCCTACGACTGGCTACACCTACGCACTTCATTTTGTCAGTCGGCTGAAGTCGGCAGTTTTATGTGATGTAGTTGGGAGAAGTCGGGGAAAAAGTTGGATCAAATTCCCACATTCTATTTCAGAAATAATTTATATATTAGTGGCAGAGTGATGATAAGTGAGAAGACAATGCTATGAAGTTATATTTTAAGCATCAGGCTGAATCTGACTTAGGAATGGGAATTGCTTATTTAGAATTTGATGGCGATTCGGCCTCCAGGCAAGTTGAGATTTATGGGGATAAATGGTTTTTATCTAACAGAGTTTATCATACACAAACTGGAGGAATAGCCTTGTGCGATCAACCATTATCAGAAACTGGCTTAGGGAGAGAACATGAAATATCACAAAGTGAGTTCGAGCTTGTTTGGAGTGAAGCTCTTAAAAAGACTATGTGAAAGAACTAAAAGTTGTTGTCAAAATAGCAATACTTTTAAAGCACTAAATTAGTTTTGCTCTGGGTAATGCAATCGCCCCCTCAGTCTTCTGATAATTCTCCAAATTGCTGACGATAACGCTCAAGTTGTTTTTGCGCTAATTCAAGCTGTTCTTCTGACGTTTGATAGCGCTTTCCTTGTTGGTCATACCAATACAAAACCTGACGCTGGGTATTACCAGATATGTATTGCCCTCTACCAATTCCCAAACCAATTTCTGGCATCCAAAAGGGTTCACCAATTTGCAGTTCATAGCTACCATCTACTAAGCGATAAACTTCAAAAGGTTGGTGGCAGTCTCTTTGCCAATACTCTGGATTATAAATAATGTAGTACAGTACCCCTAACTTGGCATAAATATCTAATTTCTTGTCGTATTCTCCACCCGGAGTTAAAGAGACAATTTCTAAAGCCAAGATAGGCACTATGTTTTTTTCTTCCCAAACAACATAACTTTTACGAGATTTACCTTCCTTGCGACGTTCTACACCTAAGCTCAAAAATCCGTCTGGTACAATTGGCACAAGTGGACTAACCCCTGTGGTATGGTAAACGCCCATATCCACACTGAAAAACCAGTCATTACGGTTTGCCCAAATATATTGCAGCAAGAAGAGAAGCAGATTGGGAATAAAATTCTGGTCTTCGTTATCCACAGGTGTATCGTCTGAACAAGGAAGTTCAGCACTACTAGGCAATTGACGGGGGTTTGATTTCACCATAAGTAATGATGGTGCTGATGTTACCTAATGACCCTTATTTTATTAGATGAGAAAGCTTTATTCGGAAAAGTCGGGAAAAAAGTCGGATTTACAGAATCTTATTCGAAAACTTCAGCAGCATAACTGTAGAGTGATCTATAGTTGTCCCTAAAATCTGAACTCCCTTTGTCGTTACACAATGGACGCTGAAGCAGCATTAGCATGGTTAGATACCATAATTCCCCCGCAGACTGGGGAACGGTTGAGCGATTTGCAAAAAGTGATTCTTGTGCAAGTTTGGTTGGGTAGAAAATACTTGGATATCGCTCATTCTTATGGTTGTACAGAAGGACACGCCAAGGATGCAGGTTCTCAGTTATGGAAGTTGCTTTCTAAAGTATTGCGAGAAAAGATAACCAAAAGTAATTGTCGCGCTACTTTGGAGCGAGTTCTGAGAAAAACTACTGCAATATCATCAAGTCTGATCGATTACTCGCGATCGCACCAACTCACCCCAAAATTAGAGGATACCAATTTTATTGGACGAACAGCTGCGATCGCTCACCTGAATACTTTGGTAAATCAAGGCTCGAAAGTTATTGTTATCCAAGGTGAGGGAGGCTTAGGCAAAACTACTCTCGCGCAGCAATATCTCCATCAAGAGTTTGACTTGGTTTTAGAACTGCTGATGGCCAAGGAAACCCAAAATATCACCCCCGCCGAACGAGTCGTAGAGGAATGGCTAAAACAAGACTTTGATCAAGAACCTGGGGTAGAATTTGGCGTTACATTAGGAAGACTCAAGCGCCAACTCCACAATCGGCGCATTGGGGTGTTAATTGACAATCTCGAACCTGCACTAGATCGACATGGTGGGTTAATTGCTTCTCACCGCAACTATGTAGAACTATTGCGGGTGTTGGCTGATGCGAGGGTGCAATCTGTTACCTTGATTACTAGCCGCGATCGCCTTTGTGAACCTGGGCTTAATGTAAATCACTATCGCCTCCCTGGTTTGGATCGAGGTGCATGGCAACAGTTTTTTAGCAACCGTGGATTAGTCATCGACTCACCAACGTTGCAAATTATGCATCGCACTTATGGCGGTAATGCTAAAGCAATGGGAATTCTCTGTGGTTCGATTCAGGAGGATTTTGACGGTGATATGGCTCTTTATTGGCAAGAAAATCATGCCGATCCTTTAGCAGCAACCGATTTAAAAAATTTAGCTGTTAGTCAAATCAATCGTCTGCAAGCCCTCGATCCCCAAGCTTATCGCCTACTTTGCCGTTTGGGATGTTATCGTTACCAAGATATACCCAGAATTCCATCACCAGGTTTATTTTGTTTACTGTGGGATGTCCCAGCCGATCAACATCGCCAAATCATCGCCTCTTTGAGAAATCGGTCTTTGGTGGAGTGCGATAAAGGTGAATACTGGTTGCATCCCGTGATTCAAAAAGAAGCGATCGCACGTTTACGCCCCAGTGATGAATGGGAAATTGCCAACCACAAAGCCGCAGAATTTTGGACAGCTAGTATTAAACAAATTGAAACTTTTAAAGATGCTTTACAAGCTCTAGAAGCATATTATCATTATATAGAAATTCAGGAATTTGAGTTAGCCGGCAAAGTCATTCTCAAAAGCCGAAATAATCAATGGCAGCAGTTTTTACCTCTTGGTAGTACCTTGTATCGGATGGGTCTAATTCAGCCGATACTAACTGCAATTAATCAAGTTGTAAACAATTTAGAAAATGACCAAAATCTTAGTGAACTTTATAATATACTAGGCGATCTATATTGGATAACAGGGAAAATTAGTCAAGCGATCGCCTGTCAGGAAAAAACTATTACTCTGGCAACCCAAGCACTTAAATCACTTGTACCTCAGCCCGAAAATAAACATCCAGTTTACTATCTAAGGATGCTAGAGGTAGATTCTCTATTAAGTATTGGTCTTTACAAAATAGATTTGTGGGAATTAGAAGCAGCCGTAAATTTATTTCAACAGGTAATTTACCTCGCTCAAAATACTGAGCATCATCGCTGGGCAGAGAAAGCTTCAGTCTGTTTAGCTTTGGTATATTCTTATTTAGGTTTGCGTGATGCCTCATCTCAATTAGCAGATGTAGCTTATCAAAATATTACTAACGAAAAATTGGTAGAACAGACGGGAAGATTTGTCTATTTTATGCAAATTTTAGGTCAAACCTACGTCAACTTAGGAGAGGCTTACCAAGCAAATCAAATATTACATCAAGCTTTAACCTTTGCTGAAGAAAGCCATTATATGCAGGTGAAAGCAAAAACACTCAATGGTTTAGCAGAAATTCATCGACAACAAACAGATTTTGAGTTAGCCCTGGCTCATCATAGAGAAGCAATAGAACTTTTGGATAAAATAGATGCTAAGTGCGATTTAGCTGAAGCTTATTTTCAATTAGGTTTAACTTATCAAAAGATGGCAAAGCCTGATGAAAGCCAAATGAATTTTAATCGAGCAATTCAGCTATTTACTGAAATACAAGCCCCGAAACAAGTTGAAAAAATTTTAACCAGTGCTGCGTAATAAGTATACCTTTCAATACTACTCGGCTTTTGGATTTTGAACTCAGAATTGGGTTTGGGGAAAAGGTTAAAGGGGAAGGGGAAAAAGTTCTGTATCGTCCCCTTACCCTTTAACCTTTTCCCTAAGAGTGCGAAAAGCACTTTTGCAAGAGGTCTATTTATTTAGGGACTTGGTGCAGTCCATTGGGAGGCGGTTTTATCATATTCTCCTTTTATAGTTGCAGCGCGAGGACGAGCCGCTGCTAAAGCGGCTAGTTCATCATCTTCTGAAGTATAGTCACCAAAATCTACACCTAATAAACCGCCATTACCTAAAATTCCAATACTTTTCAAATGATCCTCAATACTATCCAAATCGAGAATATCAGAATCATCATTACTTAAAGTACCCATCCACATTATCCAAATATCTTTTTCCATTTGAGCAACTCCAGGCTTAGTAGGGTCATAAGCCGAAATAGACTTACTAAAGTCACTTATCGCAGTTGATTTTTGTTTCAATTCGCTAAGGACAGTTGTCATGCCATTAATGTGAGCAATCATGGCATTAGTTGCTGTTAGTATATCTGCCGCTGAATATTCTGATGCACCACCAGCAATTTGTACCCTCATTTCTGCAATTAATCGCTCAAGAATAATAGTATTTCGATGTAAGTTTGCTAATACTTTATTAGTTTGCAATGCACCACGATACATTGATGCTACATGTTGCCAAATATTACTTTTCAGCACATCCGGGGAAAGCCCATTAGGTTGTAAATCGCTACCTCGCGTTGTTATGGCATCTGATACAGCAAGAGCTATTGCAGAAGATGCAGCCCCTTGTAAAAATGAAGAACCGGCTGCTGTAAGTCCATCAGCGAGGGTAAGAGCAAACCATCCAGCTGCGGTAGAAGGAGCAATATAGGCGGCAGCAAGACCAGCTAAAACGCCCGTTCCTATCCCTAAAAATATGCCTCTCCAAAGAGTTTGATTTTGTGCTTCTGCTCTTCCTTGACCAATTACTCTTGAGTAATTGCTGTAAGCCATATCGTAATTTATAGAGAAAATTCTTAATTTTGTACTGATTAAATCAGTCTGTGCTACAGATAAATCTACACAAATACTGGCTAAATTATAATGAGCATCAATTAATCTTGCATTGGCTTGCGTAAGTGGCAATTTTGTCGAAAGTTCTGTAACTGTTTGGTCTTTTGGCTTTCTCTGCAACACATCTCTACGCAATGCCCCACCTGTCTGTTGTACTACATGGGTCAACTCATGGGCTGTCAACTCATTATTACCTGGCGACTTGCCTTGCCCAAAGTAAACATCGCTACTATGAGTAAACGCCTGCGCCTGCAAATCCTGATTCATCTGCACAGCCGCACCATCTGTATGCACCCGCACCTGACTAAAATCAGCATCAAAGCGGGGTTCCATGAAGCCTCGCACGTCATCTCCTAATGGGCTTCCTCCACCTTTACTGCTATTCAGGCGACTCTCAATATTTTCCCCAGCCTGCAAGTTGCCACTCATAGCTCGTTGCAATGAAGGCTTGGTTTGTATTTCTTCTTCTTGAGTCTGTTCTTCTGGTGCTATCTTCGGTTGCACAGCAGTATTAGGCATTGACATGACTCGATGAGCTACGCTATCGGCTTCCTGCTCATACCGATCTCCTGGTTCTCCAACCGTGAGTTTTGTCTGTGGACGGTGTAACGCTATGGAACTAATGTCATGAACTGGCTTTTTTTTGATAACTTGTGGTTCTAAAGATTGTTCCCCAACAGACTGGGCTAATTGTGGGTCAGTTGATGCTTCAGAGGATGTTTGAATCGGAGGATTATTGGCAATGGCAAAACCGCGCACTGGATTTGCCAGTGTTGGAGTTGTTGGTGAGACAAGGGACGGATTTGAAAAAGCAGATCGTCCCAATGTTCCTGGACGCAAAGCGGTTTGTCTTTGGATATCGCTCATTTTAACTTTCCTCTATGATTGAAGAAGAATTCAGAAGTCAGAAGTCAGAATTCAGAATTCAGAAGTCAGAATTCAGAATCACTCTTGTGGGGGATTCAGAGCCGCCACTCATTGTAGACCGCTAAATCGAAGATTTAGCTCTTTTCTTAAACCCACTTATTCAGACGCTCGTGGACTCGCTAACGCTGCGCTATCCGCTCTTTCATTCAGAATTCAATTCTGAATTCTGGCTCCTGACTCCTGAATTCTGTTTGATAAAATAAACTAAAACATACTGCTAATATCAAGTTGAAACGAACTCCCTACCTAGAATCCGCTTCTGGAGCATTTGTAACTTATTGAATCATGGTTGACCAGGAATACCGGGTTGAGGTTGAGGTGGGCCGCCGATCGCACTTGGAGAAGATGAACCAAAACCTAAACTGGGAGGTAGCAATCGTCCGACATCTACATGCATTCCTAACATGAGGTTGTCGCCAGCTGTATTAATTTCCAAGCGGAACCAGTTTAATCCGGGTACAGGTAAGGTTTGTCCATTGAGTTGATCGAGTGCAAGCCGTCGAGCATTGGGATCGGAAAGAACACCTGCTAGCGCTCCAACTCCGATTAAAGCTGTAGCGCTAACGACACCAATCTGTCCTCCTGTGCTTAACCGTCGCCAGTCTTGTTGAAAGCGATCGCCTGCTTGGGTTTTCAAGGAAGTTAAGGCACTATCGATCGCTGGAACTGCAATAATCGCTCGTAGCAAATCCCCTCCTGTTGCAGTTCGGGCAGTGCTTGGCCCCGCACCCGCAGGCACGGTTGGAGCGGCTGGGGGTAATGTTGGGCTGGCAAATGGGTTTGGTGTGCTAGGACTAGTAGTTCCCGAAGTAGGTAAAACTCCTAAATTGATCTGATTTAGTGCAGGTCTAATGGTTTCTGGATTCAGTTGCTGCTCGACATGCTGCATTACCATTGCTTGCAACTGTGGATCTAGTTGCAAATGCGTATCCATACCCAGTTTATAGCGGGAAGTAGGGTCGGGAGGTTGCAGTAGTGAAGGGGGAGTCAGTTGGTAGCTGGGAACAGGTGGCATGGGGGTTTCATCTCGTTGGATCGTCGAAATATCTCCCTGTTCATAACCAACACTTTGGCGCTGCAAAATTTCTGGGATAATTTCTTCTCCTTGATGAGCTACCCAATTAGTTGCTAGCTGACGTTTTGCTTGTGGATGAAATAGCGATATTCGACTAATGTCATGGCTGAGGGGCTTTGCTTGGACTACTTCTGGTTCTAAGGATTGCGCCTCGTGAAAGTCCTTCGATACCTCGGTTGCTGTTTCGATTGGAAAGTTATTTGTAACGCCAAAACCGCGGGTTGGATTTGCCAGCGTTGGAGTTGTTGCTGAGAGAAAAGACGGATTGGAAAAATTGGATGTAGCTGCTTTCTGAGAATTTCGTAGAGAAGCGGCTTGTCTTTGGACATCGCTCATCTCACCTACCTCTATGCCAAAGCATATTTTTGATCCAAATTATACAGTTTGTTTAATTGCGATCGCTATCGACTTAAGTGGAAACTATTCTCTAATGCGATCGCAGCTAGACAAAAAGCGATATCTGCCGACAAGCCAAGGAAGAATCTACACTCTTGCAATTCTTTTGTTTTTGCTATGAGGTTAGATGATTACCAGATTTTTCTATGCACTAAATTTTAAATTTGTCAATATCTAGTGTCTACAACTAAAGTCCACTTTCAATACTTGTCGGGTTTTGGGGAAAAGGGAAAGAAAAAACCTTTAACCTTTTGCCCAAATCCAATTCCGAGTTAAAAATGCTTTACCCGAGCAGTATTGAGTCCACTTTTAGAATCAATTCCTCAGCTAAACTAGAAACTGTCTGTACACACTGGAGCAACTTTGTCTATCTTTAACAAGGCACAAAATCCCTTTATTTAGTCTGGTTAATTGAGTATGTAACTGGATTTATGCTGTGCTTTACTAGTTACTATGTCTTTCGCTCTGCACAAGAATCTGGTCTTATGGTAGAGATAATTAGTCACCTACTGCGTCTATTAAGTCAACTAAATACTACAAAAATTATTTAAGACTTTAGGGATTGATGACACGAAGTTAGTCTTATTATCCATAATAAAAGTAACCCTCAGCAAATTCCCGTTGTACTCTATTAGTAAATCGTAACAATATTTTTAACTATGACTTCGCAAACGCTACCGACACCAGAGGTTTATCAAGGTCAGTTTGGAGAATTTACAATTACTCAGAGCGATCGCACTGGCGTAATTATTTACCGTGCTGGGTTAATGGTAGCAGCACTGAGCTTTGCCATAGGCAACGCTTTGGTTTTGTTCAATAATAATCCGATTGTCGTAACAGCACTTACACCTCTATATGCTTGTTTTAGTCTTGCCCTTGGTGTAAGTTTATTTACCATTCATATCTATATGGCATCATTACACCGAATGTTGCAAATTTTTTGGGCGATCGGTAGTATAGCATCAGTGATTTTGGCACTCTCTAGTAGTGAACCTTTAACTCTCACTGTTTACAATCAGCCTCTTACATTATTTGGAGTTGGTTTTATCTTTGTTGCTTTGACAGGTATTTATTTTAAAGAAGCTTTTTGCTTCAATCGCTTGGAAACCAAAGTATTAACCCTAATAGTACCGCTACTGTTATTGGGACATTTAGTGGGAATTTTACCCACTCAGGGGGAAAGTGTTTTATTAGGAATTTGGGCAACGTTGTTTTTAGTGTTTGCTCTCCGAAAAACAGTGCAAGCAATTCCTGATGATATTGGAGATAAATCTGTATTTACTTACTTAAAAGAGCAACGTTTAGCTAAGGTTTAATGCAGTCAAAAAACCGTCGGCGTCAAAAATTTCCAAAAATCAAACTAATAAAACGCCAAGAAATGTGGACACTTACGGCTCAGGGGTGGGCGATTGCCATCGCTTTGATTGCTTATTTAATATTCTTCACTATTACTCATGTACACTCATTTCTCGCCGTGACTTCCCGGATCAAATCAGCAGAAGTATTGGTTGTTGAAGGATGGCTACCAGATTATGCCATACAACAAGCTCTGAGTGAATTCAAAACAGGTTCTTATCGTCTAGTAATTACTACGGGAGGCTCAATAGAAAAAGGGAATTATCTGAGCGAATACAAGAACTTTGCAGAAGTTTCAGCTGCTACCTTCAAAAAGCTCGGTTTAGAATCAGAGAAAGTGGTAGCCGTTCCAACACCTATGGTAATAAAGGATCGTAGTTATGCATCTGCTGCTGAATTTAATCGCTGGCTATCGAATTCAAATTTAAACTTACAATCAATTAATGTTTTTTCTTTGGATGTTCACACCCGAAGAAGTTGGTTTCTGTTCAAAAAACTACTTACACCTAACGTTCAAGTTGGTGCGATCGCTGCTCAAACACAAGATTATGAACCAAACAAATGGTGGGATTCTAGTCAAGGTGTGCGGGCAATTATTGATGAAAGCATCGCTTATATTTATGCGCGGTTTTTGAATTGGAAATCCTAAAAGCGATTGCTTTGTTCATGGTTCAGAATTGGGCAGCGTTATTTGCGAAAAATGGCTAAAGTTGAGATATTCCCAGGAGTTCCCTTTACATACAACTTTTCAAAAATACTTTAACAAAACAAGTTTAATAATGATTTGGTTTACTGCCGATACTCATTTTGGGCATAAAAAAATTTTAGAGTACACACAAAGACCATTTTCTTCTATTGAGGAGATGGATGAAGCATTAATTGAGAACTGGAACAGCAAAGTTTCTGCTGACGATGAAGTATATCATTTAGGAGATGTTGCACTTTGTTCTCCTCAGAAATTACAGAAAATTCTTGAACGGCTTAACGGTAAAATTTATCTAATTCGTGGCAATCATGATAAAGTAGCCGAAGGTTGTAAAGAACGTTTTGAGTGGATCAAAGATTATTACGAGTTGACAATTCCAGATTCTGAGGGATATCAAGGTAGACAGTTAATTGTTCTGTTGCACTATGCTATGAGGGTTTGGCAAGCTTCTCACTATGGTACTTGTCATCTTTATGGACACTCACATGGTCAACTCCCTGACGATTCCACGTCTTTATCTTTTGATGTGGGGGTAGATTGCCATAATTATGCGCCTATAAATTACGATGATGTTAAACGTATTTTGAAGACAAAAAACTGGACAGCCCCTCAATTGAGGGGAGATTAAATAAAGTAAACAATGGAAAAATTATGGTTGATTGAGGCAAATTAGTTGTACTCTCTATTAATTCACCCAATCACTTCTAAAACTCCCACTAATTATTTAGGATAGCTATATTACTTTTGTAGAATTTGTAATAAGGCTTGTCGATAAATTTTTAGTCCCTCTGCATTCAGATGATCGCCATCACTGGTTAAATTTTCTTTAAGAACATTATTTTCATACAAGGGTGCTAATCCTGCTGCTGCAACTGGCACTTTTTCTTTCTCCGCAACTTGATTAATTAGAACATTAATTTGTTCAACTTTAGGAAGTGGGGCTGCTACAGTTGGATCTAAACTTGCTGCAACTGTTGAATAAAAAGCTGGAATCAGAAAAATCTCTTTATTTCCCATTGTTCTGATCAGTGCGATCGCTTCTTGAAGATTTTTGGTAAATAACTCGTCGCTAATTCCATACCAAGCATCATTTCCACCTACAGCAATAATTGCTTTTTCACATTTAACCTTGGTAGGAATTAAAATTTTAAGTTGTTCCAGTAATGAGATTGTACTCAGACCATTTAACCCAAAATTAAAAGTACCACTCCCAAGGGTATTACCAAGTCCAGCCGAAATAGAATCACCAAATAAGCAACCGGAAAACTGTTTATCTTGGGCGGCGAGTGTCTGATATTGCAGTGCAATTTTCCCTAAAGGTGAAGAACTTACATTGTCCTTTGGAGGTGCATTAGCACTAGAAGAGGAATTTGCCAGACCGACTAGCTTAGAAATTTTTGACACATCAATAACTAGTTGATTACTGGGATATGCTTCTAGAAAGCTAACTACTCCTAGACCTTCTGGTGATTTTGCTCCGATGATAATGGCAGAGCGTAGGGCTGGTATACTGGCTTGATCCCGCCGGGCGATCGCAGAGGATGCAAAAGATAAAATTTGCTTACCCATACCTGAATTTATCAGCTTATCTACAGCCACAATATCAAGAGACATTTTCACCTGAAGCGTCTCTTGAAACTTCTGTTTCTCTTCAGCACTGAGGTAATCTAAAAAAGATTTTAGATCGCTAGAAGCCTTTTGTGTCTCACTATAGCTGCGTATATCGGCCACCGGGATTGATTGCTCAAACAACCCGTATCTGACAGTAATTTTCTCAGCAGCCAAACTCGGTAATAAACCAAGTCCACTATGCACCAGTAAAAATATTAAGCACCCAGATAGGCATATTAAAAGACGATAGAAATATTTCATCACAGAAGATAGATAAGAAGATAGTCAATAGTTAATAGTCAACAGTCAAGAGTCAAAAGTCAAGGGGAATTAGGAATTTATGTTTAGGGTATTTTGTCTCCCCGCAAGGAAACTAAGTTTCTTTTTAGTGAATTATGTTTTGGATCTAAAAGTTGTGCAACCATTTCTGCACGCGATGAAACCTCAAGCTTACGGAACATTCGCTTTAAAGCTTGCTTGACAGAATTTTCAGTAATCCAAAGTTCAGTCCCAATTTCTGCATTAGTTCGCCCCAAAGCAACCAACTCTGCAATCTCTAATTCACGAAGCGTTAAGCGATTATTTTTAGAGGGGGAATTTTGCAACTTTTCTATACTCATTGGATAGGATTCACCAACGGAAACACTTTGTGAACGCACTGTTGCCGTCCAAACAGATAAGTGCAAGCAGATGGCACTTAAATCGACTAAATTTTCGGTATCAAAGGCAGGCATTGACTTTTCTCGTGTACAGCCTACTACACCTACTAATTGACCGCGATTGATGATTGGCCCAGCCATCACATGCCAATGATCCGGACGGGGACAAATTAGTTTCCAAGCTTTAGGTGATGTTACTAATGCTTCGTGGACAGGAGCATGACGCTCCACTAAATAACGCGCTACAGGATTATGTTCGATTGAGAGGGCAATTTTCAGGATTCTCTGAAGATTTGGATATTCAAAGGACAATTGAGCGAAGAAAAAAATTCCCCATCGTTTTGCTGCAAAATACTCACCAATTTTTGGCACAATTTGCGATCGCATTTCATGTTCGCTATCGGTTTGGTTGATGGCTTCAAACAGAAGCTCCAAAGAACTTGTCATAGGTTAAGGGTCTGAAGTGTACCCGATCGAGGTCTAGAAGCATTAAAGTACTCAGCCTAATATTAGCATCAGCAAAATGAGCAAGTTTAAGAGCTAGAAATGACACAAGATCAAGTCTTTGGCCCCTTCTTCGCAACAGTTTTTTTGACACTCCTTGTCTGGGTATATATGTACATCCGCCGCATCGGGTTCATTACAAGTCAAAAGATCCGCCCGCAAGACTTGGCTGCACCTGGGCCACTCGTGCATATATGGCCACCTGGCGTATCCAATCCATCAGATAACCTAAAGAACCTATTCGAGATTCCAGTACTTTTCTACGTTCTTATGCTATACCTCTTCATCACGAAGCAGGTGGATGCAATCTATGTGAATGCCGCATGGGTTTTTGTTGGATTTCGAGCATTGCATAGCATCGTTCATTGTACATTCAATCTGATCATGCTTCGCTTCTACCTCTACCTATTCGCCACCCTCGCAGTGTGGTTCATTGCGATCCGTGCAGCTTTTATCTACTTCAGCGTGTAAGTGACTCCTCTACATCAACAGTCAGCACCAATTTGGGAATACTCAATCAGAGTAGGTGTGAGGTTGCAAAGTGGTGGAAGAAGGCGCATATTGGCTAGCTTGGGCACAAATTTCAGGAATTGGGCCTGTATTACTGCGACGGCTGCAACAGCATTTTGGCACGCTGGCTAATGCTTGGAATGCTACCAAGGTACAGTTAGCAGAAGTAGAGGGTTTTGGTTTGCAAACACTAGAAAAAGTAGTACAACAGCGATCGCGTTTGCATCCAGAACAATTATTTACCAAACACCAGCAGGAAAATTCCCATTTCTGGACACCAGCAGATGCAGATTATCCCCGCTTACTGCTAGAAACTCCGAGTCCACCGCCGATTTTGTACTATCGCGGTGAAGTCGAACTTCAAGAAAATCTCGGACAAAAACCGATGGTTGGCATTGTCGGCACACGCCAACCCTCAGAATATGGTATCCGTTGGACTCGCCAAATTAGTACAGCTTTGGCTAAAAATGGCTTTACAGTTGTTTCTGGGATGGCAGAGGGAATTGACACAGAAAGCCACATCGCCGCCATGAAAGCAGGCGGACGCACGATCGCAGTTTTGGGAACTGGTGTAGATGTCATCTATCCCCATAAAAATCGGGATTTATACAAACAAATTTTGACGGCTGGGTTAGTCGTGAGTGAGTACCCCACAAAAACCCCACCCGATCGCACTCACTTTCCCCGGCGCAACCGAATTATTGCAGGCTTAAGCCGCGCCATCCTGGTAATGGAAGCGCCGTTAAAATCTGGTGCTTTAATTACTGCTACCTATGCAAATGAATTTGGTAGAGATGTCTATGCATTACCTGGAAGACTGGACGATCATCCGTCTCAAGGGTGCTTAAAGTTACTCAGTCAGGGAGCTTCTTTCATTCTTAAAGAGCTAGACGAACTGTTAACAATGTTAGGAGCCATACCACAAATTGATGGAGTTGAGGCTTATACAGCACCAGAACAGTTAATGCCAACTTTATCGCCAGAATTGCAAAGGCTAATGAATGCAGTCACAAGTGAAGCTTTACCCTTCGATTTTATTGTCCAACAAAGCGGTATGGCTGCTAGTTCAGTTTCCGGCGGGTTGCTACAGTTGGAACTTATGGGTTTCGTTTCGCAATTACCAGGAATGCGATATCAAAAAGTTAACTCTTAACTTTTTTGATAACAGCCTACTACCTAGAAAACTAGGCAACCAAACTGAAATCACTACTACTCAGAGTAATATCAGGATTCCCTAAACTAGCAAACTCAAATACACTTCCTGCACCCAGAACATTACCATCCTGGTTATAAAATAAAGTGCCACTACTTTGGCTAAAGACAATATGGGCATTACTGGCGTTGATAAACTGATCGTCACTTACAACTGCAAAGTCTGTTAAAGCCTGTCCTACTGTATTAGTAATAGTATTAAAGGTGGTTTTACTCAGCACAATCTGGTCTTGTCCCGCTTTAAACTCGCTGATGTAATCAACACCTAATGCTGTGCTAAATACACCATTGCTTTGGAACAGATATTTATCATCACCAGTTCCTCCTGTGAGAATATCATTACCATTACCTCCCTGGAGGGTGTCATTTCCCCCTAGCCCTTGTAACTGGTCATCTCCGTCACCACCAATCAGGATGTTATTCAGTGTATTACCAGTGAGACGGTCATTACCTGTACCACCCGTGGCGTTTTCGATCGCGTTGTTGGCAGAGATAATGAGCATCAGATTGCTATTAACTGTTTGCGATGTGGTTGCTCCCAGATTTACGTTTACGGAAATTGTAGTACCGCTAAAGTTAATAGTATCAGTACCACCTGTTGTAGTTTCTATAATTGTGTCGGTTCCCAAGGCAGTAGTAGCTACAAAAGAATAGGTATCATTCCCAGCGCTACCGGAGAGGATATTATTGCCACTATTCCCTTTGAGAATATTATTGCCTGCATTACCAGTGCCGTTGATTGCTTCTGTTCCTGTGAGGGTAAGATTTTCTACATTGGTTGGTAAAGTGGTGGTAACGGAAGCAGTGAGGGTATCGGTAATCGTTGTGGTGATGTTTGCGGTTGTGCCAAGACTGGCATTGGTGGGAGAGTTCAGGGTTAAAGTAAAGGTTTCATTTGCTTCATTTAGGGAATCATTGAGAATGGGAATATTGATGACTTTACTGGTGTCACCTGGGTTGAAAGTCAAGGTTCCCGTGGTGCTGGTATAGTCTACGCCTGCTGTAGCTGTACCGTTAGCAGTGGCATATTGAACGGTAATAATTTGGCTGCTGGCGTTGGAGAGACTAACACTATAACTAGCGTTTTGCGGACTGGTGTAACCTTCGACTATCGTCTGGTTATTACTGAGGTTGATGCTGACGGACGAGGAAGAATCATCATTAGTAATGGTTCCGGTGACGGCTGTTGTAGTGCCGATGGTGTAACCACTGCCTGTTGCTAGAGTTAAAACAACGGTTTCATTACTTTCAAAAGTGGTGTCTGTTGTTGGGTTAATGGTGAGAGTTGCCGTACTTGCACCTGCTGCAAAGATAATAGTTCCTGTGGTTGCAGTAAAACTTGCCGCACCGCTTTGGCTGTAGTCGGTGTTGAAGGTGGCTGTACCACCAACGCTATAATTTACGGTTAAAGCATTGGTGGTGTTACCTGTTCTGGTGAAGGTGTAAACTAGGTTGGTGGTTCCATCTTCAACGACGCTGTTTGAAGATAGAGCTAGGGTAATGTTAGGTGGCAATGGCTTATAGACAAAGTAAGTACCAGTTCGACTCAAGCCTGTTTGATTTTTAATGATGGCAATGAGTTCATCAGGTTCGCTTCCGGGTTTGTCGATTAATATTTGAGTATCTGCACCGGAAATAGCTAAAAGATAATTACTGCTTGTTCCTCCAAGTTGAATAATGTCTCCTTCAGCAGCATTAAAGTCAGCAATTTCGGCATAGTCACTATTTCCATTGGTTGCACTATTCCCGTCATCGTAACCAATCCAAGTGGAATCCCCCAAAACAAAGCGATCTGCTTCAGTTCCTCCTGCTAGATAATCTTGTTCGCCCCGTCCAGGGTTAGAACTAGTAGGCTGTACACCTATAAGGGTATCGTTGCCAGCACCGCCATAGAGTCCACCGTAGCGACTCGAACCAAAATAGGTATCTCGATTATCATTACCTGCACCACCAATTAGCGAGTCATTTCCATCATCGCCATAGAGTGCATCACTTCCACCACCACCATTGAGGGTGTCATTGTCATATTCTCCAACGAGTAAGTCATTGCCTAAACCCGTTTCAATCAGATCGTTGCCGATTCCACCGAAGATTGTATCTTTACCAGTGGTTGCTGAGATTTTAA
>NZ_JAVRCP020000032.1:0-66316 GCF_034530675.2 Nostoc sp. DedVER02 | reverse complement strand
AGAAAATAATACTAAGCTTACCTATAAGGAGATCCAGGAAAATCCCAGTCAAATTAAGATTCGCACATCTGTGGTTGATTCAAAATGGTTAGAAATTGCGATCGCTGATAATGGAGTCGGTATTTCTAAAGAATTTCAGCAACGCATATTTGATCCTTTCTTCACTACCAAGCCCGTTGGCAAAGGTACCGGAATGGGTATGTCTATCAGCTACCAAATCATTACAGAAAAACATGGCGGTAAACTAGAGTGCTTCTCAACTCCGGGAGTTGGAACCGAGTTTATCATTCAGATTCCTCTGCGGCTATAAGTTGATGGAGTGGTTTAATTTGATAGCAGCGATCGCCTACAAACAAGTTTTCAGTTATATATTGTCAAATTATTATACTAGTAATATAATATACGCACTATCCTAACACAGCACATAGTTGAACAGATACTTAAACCAGTAGTCTTATTTGTTAAAAAATCTATGCAGATAAATCAGGTAATTGAAACCTACGATCGCGGGGCGGCAGATTATGATGCGATTATGAAGCGTTACTGGCACATTGAGCGCGAACCATTAATTGCTTCTTTGCAGCTTCAGCCAGGACAAACCGTGCTAGAAGCTGCGGTAGGAACGGGTCTTAATCTTTCATCTTACCCGGAAGGGGTAAAGGTTGTGGGTATCGATTTTTCTGAAAAAATGCTGAATGAAGCACGTAAAAAGCACGTATCCGCAGACATCACTTTCAAGATATCGGATCTCTGCAATCTTGATTTTTCTGATAATAGCTTTGATGCAGCAGCATCAGGATTTACCCTCTGTGTTGTTGAAGATCCAGTTCTTGCTCTTAAAGAAATCCTACGAGTTACCAAGCCTGGTGCATTAATTGCCATTCTCGATTACTGCAAATCGCAAGATCCAGAGATTCAGAAATGGCAAGAGTTAATTGCTGATGGTAGTTCACAACTAGGTTTCCCCACTGGCAAAATCAAGTGGGATGCATTGATGGACTATGACGAATTGATTTATAACAGTAAGCTTCCCATTGAAGTGCTTGCGGACGATCGCACAGACAGTCCAAACCCGTTTTTATGTGGTTGTCAACTGCTGCTGAAAAATTCAAAAGGTTAAAAACAATAGGATCGCACTCTTGTTCAATGAGTGCGATGTCTACAAGAAGGTGCTTCGTATCTACGCAGATATTTTAATTCGAGTTGATCATCAGGGGTAAATAGGCAGCGCTTACGGAAGCTGGTTGAAAAATAATTCATACACGATCAAGCAATGGCACTACCGAGTAAGACTAGGATCAACTTTCTTCAGGTAATCTCGAAAGATTTGATGTGCGGTTTTGTGGTTTCCTTCAGGAGTCATATCGGACAACCACCAAATGAAACTACTTTGATAACATCTTGGTTCATCTGTTGCAACTAATCGACCAAGGTGTTCACAATTCCAGCCAGTGAAAGTGTACTCCCAATTAGCAAAAACGTGAAGGGCTTGTTTGAGCCGCTCAATTGTTTGCTTCGGCTCAAAAGCAATATGGTCAATGCCAACAACGAATTTTGACTCCCTTCTTTCAAAGGAACACAACCCACGACCTGTATCGAAAATGCGTGTATCTGACAGACCAATCCCATAATGCCAAAACGGATCAAGTGGATTTTGCCAGTTAAGTAAACGTCCATATCGCTGACTTAAAGGGTCAGCAAGACAGTCGATTTCTTGTATTGTCTTTTCAACTTGCTCTAAGAATAAAGGCATACACGAAGACGGAAATTATATATCTGTTTATTGTACAAATAATTACGTATATTTTTTAGAGCAGATACATATAATTTTCGGTATGCCCCTGGCTGACACATAGCTTACTAAGGCAGGGTTTGTTGTTGTTCACATAACGCACCTTACATGATCGATGCGATTGCACTTGCTTTCTCACAAATGATTTTGAAACAGTTCTAGAACATGTTTCCAAGCATCAGGAGCAGCTTCAGGATTGTAACTTGGATGTTGTTCCATAAATGGGTACTTGTCTTTGAAAAATCCGGCAAAGAATCCATGTCCGGCATCGTATCGGAATACACGATGATTTATCTTATGTTTCTTTAATTCTGCCTCAATTTTCTCGTTTTCTTCCTGCGAAACTAATGCATCTCTTGTACCAAAAAATGCATAAATAGTACCTTTAATTTCCAAGGTGCGATTAACAGTTGGAGTCTCTTCACCATAACTAGAAGTAGTGATTCCACCACCGTAAAACGAAGCTGTTGCTTTGATATCGGGTAAAGTTGCAGCCATATAAGCAACATGACCACCAAAACAGAAACCAATGACACCAATTGTATTATCTTTGACATTGGGTAAAGTTTTCAGGTAAGCGATCGCAGCTTGAATATCGCTGAATATTTCTTGATACTTTACTTGTTGATAATATTCCAAGCCAAGCCGATATGCTTCTGGACTAAAGCCTATATCTTCCTGGCTCAAGTCCGCCTCAAAGCCAGGAGCAATACGTTGATACATCGCCGGAGCTATAGCTACGTATCCTTGTTTAGCAATTAATTCTGTAATATCTCGAATATTGTTATTGATTCCAAAAATTTCTGGAAAAACTATAACCGCTCCAAAGGTTCCTTCTTGTGCTGGTTGAGCTAAGTAAGCATCGATTTCTAAGCCATTGTTAGGTACTTTGACATAGCAAGTATTAATTTCGATGTTTGTTGTTTCTACCATCTTTGTTTCGGCTGCTTTGATACCAACTTATTTATTGTGACTGTTTTTTGACACCAATGGGGGATGTCTACGAGTGGTAATTGCTGTGCTAAATGAAAGGAAATCGCTTATTCTTAAACAGGATCTTGTTACTGTGAGCAGATCGGGGAAATTTCTAACTTTTGAATAGATGGCATCTCAAACTTCTGGAAGATCCCAAGGGTTTTTGATTTGTGCGACCTTACATAAAGTAAGCATAAAGACTCAAAATTAATAACCACAAGAAAAAACAATGCCAGATCAAAGTTTTAGAACAAATATTCCAGAAGTTGATCCAACAGAGATAGAAGATACTCGAACTGCGATCGCAGACGAACATCGCTCATTTCTCGAAAAGGTGATGGTTAAGAGCGGATTTGCAGATTTGTATGACGCAAGAGACTTTACCGAAGTTGTGTTTCGCGTTATGCGAGACTTAATGACTACAGAAGCTAGCGATCGCGTCGCAGCAGAACTGCATACAGAAGCTGTGCCTACTGATGAGAAAGCACTCCAGTTTGAAGTAGCTGATTTGTGGAAAGATACCAATCCAATTGTGGGATTTTTAAGTCGGGTTCGTCCACCCTGGCAAGGCCCAGGCATCTTTAAGATCGATTCCGATCGCTTCCTGTTCCGAGTTGCTAACGAAGGTGGGAAGCCGGGAACAGTAGACAGAGAGCAAGCAGTTAAAGCAGTGTTTTCTGCCACCAAAGACGAACTTTCCGAAGAACGAATTCAGGAAATTGCTAGCTGGCTACCTGATTATGTCCGTCAGCTTTGGGAACAAGCTTAATTAGAAGTATAAAAAAGTCAAGTCTGTTTGCGAGTAGCGATCGCAAACAGACTTTTTAAATAGGTTTAGCCTATAGCAAACTCTGTATACTGCCTTACATGAGGTGCATGATATGCTATCACAATATCTTGCTTAGGTACTCCCTCGCTCACAAGTTGATCTGCGATCGCATCCTCCGTTCCGTCATGCTGTACCCAAATCTTCCCATTCTTGATATCTATATGCAGCACACAGCCGTAAATTCGGGTACTGCTATTCTTCCATCCCACATGCACAAGCTGATAGTGGTCTTTTGTAATATCAAAAATGGTTTGACTTTCTATTGGATCGCTCCCAGAACGCAAGTTTGCCCGTGCCGTTAATAATCTCTGAATTAGTTCACGATACAAATTTAGCTTATCCATTCTGCAATCTCCTGTTTTTCTGTGTCGTACACCAAAAGGGGAATTTGGTTACGGACAATGACTGTTTGAATAAATGGATATCTGAAAAATCGCCTATAAACATCGAGCGGAACTGCTAAATACAACTGCCGCTCTGGATCGTTATCTTCCAACGCAATGCGGTAGTTAATAAATTGTCCAATTGCAGTATGGAACTCAGAAATAGTTGAGGGTGCTAAAAACGTTTTGATTTCAACAGCAATCTTTTGCTCATCCTTTGTCGCTGCTAGCAACAGTTCTGCACCTAAGTCGATGTAAAAATCAACAAACCCTAAATCAATGTGGTATGGATCGTGAGTAATTACCCATCCTTGCTTCTCAAGAGCAGTTCTGACCAATTCATGAAACCTATCTCTTGCAGACATCGTACACAGCTAACCAGAAAGATAAAGTCTTTGCCTAAATTCTATCGTGTATTCCACTCAAGCAGTACTATGCTTAGACACATTTGCCTTTGCAGAACCTGAAGGCGATCGCGCAGTATCTCGTAGAAAAGAGAAGATATCGCCTCACAACAAATCTGTGACAAAATAAAATAATATTGTTGTATTATGGCTAATGCAGTGCCTGTCGGCGGGCTGCGCCAACGTATGATTTGTACCATCTCGCGCCGCTACAGTAAACAAGCTGAAGGTTGGTTGCTCAGTGATTTTAGCAGCTTAGAGGTATCTATTTTTTTAGATTCAGTTGCGATCGCATTATCGATGGCGGAAATTTATCGCGGCGTTGTCTTTAAGTAAATCAGCTTTGCGACGATGTATACTTTGGGAGGGGCGATACTAAACAGAGGTTTTGCTATCATCACCTGTTATACAAATTCACGCTACGCCATATTGCGTATATTGACGCAGGTAAGATGGCTGTAATCCCAAAACAATATCCTCTTTAGGTACTCCCATCTCAGTCAACTCTTCAGCAATTTGGATATCCGTCATATTACGTTGAATCCATATCTTTTCATCTTTGATATCAAGATGTATCACACAATTATAAACTCGGTCATATCCATCCCAACCAATCTCTAAAATCTGATAATGATCTCGTGCAGTATCGAATATCAGTTGAATTTCAACATCTTCTTCTGAAGATTTGTAACTGCCATACTTCGTTAGTAACTTCTGAATATATTCACGATATTGGTCTAGCTTTGCCATTGTACAATCACCTCAACTTTTGGATCGTAAACTATTAACTTAACTTGATACTCTTGTACTGAAGTTTGGGCAAAATCCCGGCTAAATAGTGAGCGATAGGTTGAGACTGGAACTGCTAAAAACAAAACTCGTTCAGGCTCCCTGAGTCGCAGAGCTAATCGATAATTGAGAAACTGTCCCAAAGCCGCGTGGTACTCAAACAGTTCTGAATCCCCCAAAAAACTTTTAATCTCAACAGCAATTTTTTCAGTTCCTCGCTCGGCTGCTAATATTTTTTCTGCACCTAAATCGACTGACATTTTATCTTTGGCAAACTTAACAACTAGCGGATCATGAGTGATAATCCACCCTTCTTTTTGCAGTCCTCGTTTGACGGCTTCGTGAAAAATGTCTCTTGCAGACATGGACAGAACCAGAACCCAATACCTTTATAATACCGAAGCATTGTCAATCAATGCAATAACGCAGCCTATGCGAGGAATGCGATCGCTTGCTGATATGATGAAGGTGCATTGCAATTTGCGGCAATGCAACCTATATCAGAGATGCGATCGCATTACGACTGTGGACACACATCAAATACCAGTTGTGAACGATAGAAACACACATCAAACTCCAAAAAAAAGTTCATACGTCCTAGCAACAAAGGTACATCATTAGACAAACTCCACGCAAAAACTAAGCGAACAGGCTCAAACGATCCAATCTGAGCAGATACAAGCAAACCTCTTGCTTCAACGGGAGCCAAATTACCAGCCAACATTACAGAAATCGTCTGTTCTTCCCAAATTGCGCCTAGTTGAATACCAATACTATATGGCAGAACGCTAACGCTTGCTCCAGTATCTAACAAGCCTGAAACGTCTACTGATGAGTTACGATAGGTTAATATTAATGGTAACTTTGGCAGCGCATCAGGAACACCAAATGTATCGTATCCCTCTGTAAAGGAAAATCTTTGAGGATTAACCATTGTGCATTTACTCGTCTGACTCTAGCAGTTGAGCAAGTTGATGTGCAGCTGCGTGGGAATTAAGTGGCGACCAAATAGGGTAAGTTGCTCCTTGCTCTAATGATGGCTCTTCATCCCTAGATAATTCCGAAATTAGAAACTGCATAACTTTCAGTTTATCTGCACGAGTTAAATTTCGCAGGGTAGGAAATAGCTCTACGGCGTTCATAATTGTCATGCTGGAGATGAATCAACATTTCTATCTTTCCACAAATTTTATCAGGCTGCGGTATCAGCTTTGTAAGTTTGAGATGATGCTGCGCTCTTGTAAAGCACAACGCGCCTTATGGGAGGGATGCGATCAAAAGTGCGATCGCCTCAAGGTACTTATCAAAGTAAACTTTTGATTTCAGGACTTACACTACCAGCAGACAAATAAGCCTTCTTGATTAGTTCCGATGTATTTAGCAACTAATCTTTGCAAGCCAGTATCAAAATGATGAGTCTCCATCTCTTCCTCACTGACAAGATCAGTATTGCAGCACTCCCATACTAAATGCCCTGGACATGAACCTTCTTTGTTGTACCAACATTTTTTATCCTCTTCAGAAGGGGAAGAACCTTTACTCCACAAACGAACTAGATAGCTATTTGGACAATTAATCTCAACTATCATTTCCACAAAACTCTTTTCTAAATCCACACTCAGTCCCACAGCTTCGCCTATATCGCTTGCATCATCCCAAAACTTAATTTCGCAGTTTCCAGATTTTATTTCTCGAATAATTGACTCAGAAATATATACCAAGTTGTTTTCAAGGTGACGATATGCAAAATCCTGTCTTGGTTGATCATTTATTTTACTGCACATGGCTGTTGCCGATTTATAATTTACGTTCAATTAGAATTGTTCCCTAAGAAAGATAAAAACTAACGCTACTTTATGGAAAGTATTTATCTTTAAAAATAAAACCTATTTTCCTACTGTGAGAAGCTCAAATAATCTATGGACTCTTTCATACGCTAGCTATTCCCAATCTTCGTACTTCAAGCCATTAATACGGCTAAATTCGCGGGTGTTGTGGGTGACAAGTGTGAGGTCATTTGCTAAAGCGATCGCAGCAATTAATAAATCATTTGCTCCAATTGGAGTTCCCAAAGCATTAAGACGAGCGCGAATATTTCCAGCTATTTTTGCAGCTTGACGATCCATTGGTAAATCAGCAAACTCAGCAAACATATTTTCTAGGTGAGTGAGATTTTTATTAACGTTTGCGCTTTTGTAAGCTCCGTAATACAGTTCGCTATAAACAACTGTACAAATGTAAATTTCTCTAGAAGGAATTAATAGAGTTTTTTGGGTGACAGGTGAACTTGGTGAATTCAGAATTTGGATACATGCATTCGTATCTAGGAGGTAGGCCATTGAATCTCCTTCCGTTCCTCAAAGGGAAGCTGTTCTGGACGTTCAAGCGGCTCACCTTCCCAACTACCTATTACTTCTTCAAGAAACTTACGAGAGTATCCTAGTTCTTCCGGCGTTTTAGTTGGAGACTCTGAAGATTTTGGTATAACAGGTTGAAAGACAATCACTACATCTAATTCTTGGTTGGCAATTTCCGGTGGAAGCTGGATTTGCAGAATTCCATCATCACCAATATATGTTCTAATCTTAATACTTTCCATAATCTGACCTCCTGGCTTATTATATTATCAGTATTTGGGCAAGTTTAACTTTGTTTATAAACCATTTCCATTCTCAACTTTTCAACCTCCAATCTCAACTTATCATTCTCCATCCTCAACTTAGCATTTTCCTCCATAATCAACTCAACTTCATTTCTCTTACTCAACGCCTGATTAATCGCCAACTTCCGCATATCTAGCGAAAACCAACGCTGATAAGTTTGGGTATGAACTTGCACACTATGCCCCAAATTATCTGCCGCCGCTTTAATTGGTATTCCCAAAATATGCGCCCTAATGGCCCAAGCGTGACGTAAATCATAAGGTTTAAAATCCAATCCTATTTTACGAAACCACCAGCTAACTCGCTGTGTTAACGCCGTTATCTCAGCATGATTTGTGTTATCTTTTTTTGCGATCGCACCCTTTAACATCTCCAAGTATTTAGGATTCCTCAAATCAAAATCCTCAATCCATTGCCTATATAATGGTAATGCTTCTCTTTCCCCAGTCTTACAATCCTTATGAACTTTCCAAGTTAAATCTGCATTTTCTTCACTCAACCACCAATCAATATCAGGATTAATAAAAAGTTCTCGTGGGCGTAAACCAAAAACTGCTAACATTCCATACGTCCAGCGCCAAAGTTGCCAGCTATCTTGAACATTTTGATTTACTTGATTACCTCTGTTATGCAAATAATCTTCAAACTTGAGAATCCCATCAGCTATTTCCGCATCTGTAGGGATAGTGCGGGAACTATTCTCAGGCATTTTGGAATATTTAGATAAATCGATTTCGATTTTAAATGTCATGCAAAATGCCGCTATTGCTCTGGCGGCATTATATTTAGCCCATTCTTTATCAATTTGCTCAATTGAACTTATAAAATTTTCAGCGATCGCTAAATCTTTAGAATTAGTAAATCGTTTAGTTCGGGAAAAGTAATAAAAAAAAGTATGCTCACTTTTAGTAGTTCGTTTATGAGTCTTAAAATACTCTTCTTCAAATTGCTCAAGTAATTCTCCTATAGTCTTAAATCCTTTCTTAACTGCCTCATTACCTAAATATTTATCATTCCACTCAAAAGTTTTACGAGCGATTAACTTTCCTAATTCGTATGCCTCTTCCTCAGCCGTCTTGAGTCCATCCAAGTTAGAGGGAATATTTAAACTGATATTGTATTGCTTTCTCCCAGTACCATTGCTATCTTTGTCTCCCGGCTTAATTGGCAATGTCGCTCGTAATTGCAGACTTCCATTTGATTCTCTAATAGTCACTTTTGCCTTTGCAGACTTCAAACGCAGATTAACTTTCTCTAATTCTAGTAGTACTTTCGTTCTCATGTGTTCTTTTTGCTGCTGTGCTTGCAGAGATGAGCAAAAAAACAAGCGATTAAAAAACCGCCTTGGTTCAGGACAACATTTAGATGATGCGTGAGTCCTGAGCCGAATTATGCTGTCTTTTTAGACTATATTTAGCCTAAAAATAAATGTGTTATCAACGAACAATGTTTAGAACAGACACTGTTTATTGCAAACATTAGACATTTGAAAATAATAAAACCAAAAAAAGGATTACTCCGGCCCTTATCACGGTTATGACGGCTTTGCCATCTTCGCACGCGATATGGACTTAGCACTCAACAGCCCAACTTGGTCATTAATTGGCGCTCCTTGGAATGAAAAAGCTCAGGCTAAAAAGGCTGAAGCTAAGGCTAAGGCTGCCGTCTAGGGAAATGGGAGAGAGCGATAAGTAAGGATAACCTGGGGCTAAAACCCCAGGGGGGAGTTGGGAATCCAAAATTCAAAATTGAAAGATTAAAAATTTATTTTGATTTTTGCATTTTGAATTTTGAATCATATTCCCACTCCCTACTCCCCACTCGCACCTCAATTAGTAAAGAATTCAGTAACCTTGGAGTCCAGAAGAAATGCCTCAGAATCCAGAAAAAATTCAAGATCACGTCGAGTTATTCCACCAGCCTGAGTACCAACAGCTATTTGAAAACAAAAAGCAGTTTGAAAATGGTCACGACCCCGAAGAAGTAACACGGGTTGCAGAGTGGACAAAAGGTTGGGATTATCGTGAAAAGAACTTCGCTCGTGAAGCTTTAACCGTTAACCCTGCTAAAGGTTGTCAACCACTAGGAGCAATTTTTGCTGCTGTTGGTTTTGAAGGTACTCTACCTTTCGTTCAAGGTTCTCAAGGTTGCGTTGCTTACTTCCGCACCCACTTAACCCGTCACTACAAAGAACCATTCTCTGGTGTATCTTCTTCAATGACTGAAGATGCAGCCGTGTTTGGTGGTCTGCAAAACATGATTGACGGGTTGGCGAACTCTTACCAACTGTACAAGCCCAAGATGATCGCTGTCTGCACCACCTGTATGGCAGAAGTAATTGGTGATGACTTACAAGCCTTCATCAACAACGCTAAACAAGCTGGTTCAGTTCCTCAAGATTTCCCAGTACCTTACGCTCACACACCTAGCTTTGTCGGTTCCCACATCACTGGTTACGACAACATGATGAAGGGAATTCTTTCTAACCTCACCGCAGGTCATAAGAAAGAAACCAGCAATGGTAAAATCAACTTCATCCCAGGTTTTGACACCTACGTAGGTAACAACCGCGAAATCAAGCGGATTGCTTCGCTGTTCGGCTTTGACTACACAATTCTAGCTGACAACAGCGACTACTTAGATTCACCTAACACAGGTGAGTTCGATATGTACCCAGGTGGTACAAAGTTAGAAGATGCAGCAGATTCAATCAATGCGAAAGCAACGATCGCTCTGCAAGCACACTCTACCCCCAAAACCCGCGAGTACATCGAGAAAGAATGGAAGCAACCAACCTCAGTTTCCCGTCCTTGGGGCATTAAGGGTACTGATGAGTTCTTGATGAAACTCAGCGAATTGAGTGGTATCCCCATTCCCGAACAATTGGAAATTGAACGCGGTCAGGCAGTTGATGCCATGACTGACTCCCACTCATGGATTCACGGCAAGCGCTTCGCTATCTACGGCGAACCAGATTTAGTATACAGCGTAGTTGGCTTTATGCTAGAAATGGGTGCTGAACCTGTGCATATCTTGGTTCACAACAGCAACGAAGTATTTGAAGCAGAAATCAAAGAATTGCTTGCTTCTAGCCCCTTCGGTCAACATGCAACTGTTTGGCCTGGTAAGGACTTGTGGCACATGCGTTCACTGTTGTTCACCGAACCAGTAGACTTCTTAGTTGGTAACACCTACGGTAAGTACCTGTGGCGCGACACCAAGATTCCCCTCGTGAGAATCGGCTACCCCATCATGGATCGCCACCACTTACACCGCTATGCCACCATTGGTTATCAAGGTGTGATCAACCTCCTCAACTGGACTGTAAACACCCTGTTTGAAGAAATCGATCGCAACACCAACATTCCTTCTAAGACAGATATTTCCTACGACTTGATTCGTTAGAAATTGCGTAGAAACACAACGTGTTAATTAAGGGCGGGGAATAATTCGTAATTCGTAATTCGTAATTCGTAATTCGTAATTCGTAATTATGAATTATTCCCCCCTTTTTCTTGATAGCATTTACCCAAGGTATCTATAAATGGAAACCATCAATCGCACTCACGAACATACTCACACTCATCCTCATCCTAATTACCATCCACCTAATCAGAAAAAAAGAGGGTGGTTCCACAATCTTCTTAATCCGTTGCGTGGTGTAGTGGATGGAATTCAGGTTAAAAATAATCGCTTCGCTCATCTAATTTGCCAAACAATTCCTTGTTGTTGTCCCTTTGAGCGACAAATTAAATTATTTGGAAAGTGTATTGATATCCCACCACTATGTAAACTCAATCCTTTATATGACGAATTTGTAGGATTGCGTTTCCGCGCTCTATCTTACCTCACCGATGTATGTGGAGAGGATGTAACGAAATACATTTGCTAATTATTGGGCATTGGGCATGGGGCATTGGTCATTAGTCATTGGTAGAGACGCGATGAATCGCGTCTGTACAAGAGTCAATTCAAATGACAAATGACAAAGGACAATTAACAATTAAGAGAAGAGAGATGAAAAGCACCCAAGGCAAAATCAACGAGCTGCTGACTGAGACAGGATGCGAACATAATCAGCACAAACAAGCAGAAAAGAAAAACAAATCATGCGCTCAACAGGCACAACCTGGCGCGGCTCAAGGGGGCTGTGCCTTTGATGGTGCAATGATTGCTTTAGTGCCGATCGCAGATGCAGCGCATCTAGTCCACGGGCCGATCGCCTGTGCTGGTAATTCCTGGGGTAGTCGTGGTAGTCTGTCGTCTGGCCCGCAACTCTACAAAATGGGCTTTACCACTGACTTGGGTGAAAATGATGTCATCTTCGGTGGCGAAAAGAAACTCTACAAAGCGATTCTGGAACTTCACGAGCGCTACCAACCAGCAGCAGTATTCGTCTATGCCACTTGCGTTACTGCCTTAATTGGCGATGATATGGATGCTGTCTGCAAAGCTGCGGCTGAAAAAATTGGTATTCCTGTTGTTCCCGTCATTGCCCCAGGATTCATTGGCAGTAAAAATCTCGGCAACCGTTTTGGCGGTGAAGCTTTATTAGAATATGTTGTCGGAACAGCAGAACCGGAACATACAACGCCCTATGATATTAACTTAATCGGTGAATATAACATTGCCGGGGAAATGTGGGGAGTAACACCACTGTTAGAAAAATTAGGCATCCGTATTCTGTCTAAAATTACGGGCGATGCTCGCTACAATGAAATTCGCTACGCCCACCGCGCCAAGCTCAACGTCATGATCTGCTCACGAGCGCTGCTCAATATGGCGAGAAAGATGGAGGAGCGTTACAACATCCCCTACATTGAAGAGTCTTTCTACGGCATCGATGATATGAATCGCTGTCTGCGAAATATCGCTGCTAAATTAGGCGATCCTGATTTACAGGAGCGGACAGAAAAGCTAATTGCAGAAGAAACGGCTGCTTTAGATTTGGCATTAGCTCCCTATCGCGCTCGACTCAAAGGTAAGCGGGTTGTTTTATATACAGGTGGTGTCAAGAGTTGGTCGATTATTTCGGCTGCTAGAGACTTGGGTATTGAAGTTGTTGCTACCAGTACTCGGAAAAGTACTGAAGAAGATAAAGCCAAAATCAAGAAGTTGATTGGCAACGATGGCATCATGCTAGAGAAAGGCAACGCTCAAGAATTGCTACAACTGGTTAAAAACACCAAAGCAGATATGCTGATTGCTGGTGGACGTAACCAATACACAGCTTTGAAAGCTCGAATTCCTTTCCTTGATATCAACCAAGAACGCCACCATCCTTATGCAGGTTATGTGGGAATGATTGAGATGGCGCGGGAATTGTACGAAGCTTTGTATAGCCCAATTTGGGAACAAATACGCAAACCCGCTCCTTGGGAAGAAGAGGAGGAAGTTTAATGGCGATCGTTACCGCTTCTAACAAAGCACTGACAGTTAATCCCCTCAAGCAAAGTCAAGCTTTGGGCGCAACCTTAGCATTTTTGGGATTGAAAGGGACAATGCCCTTATTCCACGGTTCTCAAGGTTGTACTGCTTTCGCTAAAGTTGTCCTCGTGCGGCATTTCCGGGAAGCGATTCCTTTAGCTACCACCGCGATGACGGAAGTCACTACAATCTTGGGTGGCGAAGAGAATGTAGAGCAAGCGATTCTGACTCTGGTGGAAAAAGCTAATCCAGAAATTATTGGTTTATGTAGTACTGGGTTAACAGAAACTAGAGGCGATGACATCGAGGGTTTTCTGAAGGAAATCCGCGATCGCCATCCTGAATTGAATGATTTAGCGATCGTTTTTGCACCTACCCCAGATTTTAAAGGTGCGTTGCAAGATGGCTTTGCTGTTGCTGTCGAAAGCATAGTTAAGGAAATCCCTCGCGCAGGTGGACTCAGAACTGAACAAGTCACGATTTTGGCGGGTTCTGCCTTCACACCAGGCGATGTACAGGAAATTAAAGAGATAGTCACCTCCTTTGGATTAGTGCCAATCTTTGTACCTGACCTTGGCGCTTCTCTAGATGGTCACTTAGAGGATAGTTATAGTGCGGTTACTGTTAGTGGAACTACCTTAAAACAGCTACGAGAAGTAGGTAGTTCTGCTTTTACCCTGGCATTAGGTGAAAGTATGCGGGGTGCTGCAAAGATTCTAGAAGAACGCTTTGGCACACCTTATGAGGTATTTGGCGAACTGACTGGATTAGAACCAGTAGATGAGTTTATCCAAGCATTGGCGATTCTAAGCGGTAACAGCGTACCCGAAAAATACCGCCGCCAACGTCGTCAGTTGCAAGATGCGATGCTGGACACCCACTTTTACTTCGGTGCAAAACGAGTTTCCTTAGCACTGGAACCTGATTTGTTGTGGTCAACAGTGCATTTCCTGCAATCGATGGGAGCGCAAATTCATGCAGTGGTGACAACCACGCGATCGCCTCTCTTAGAAAAACTCCCGGTTAAAAGCATTACCATCGGCGACTTGGAAGACTTTGAGAGTCTGGCGGGCGGTTCTGATTTGCTGATTGGTAACTCGAATGTGGGTGCGATCGCAAAACGGCTCTCAATTCCTCTTTATCGTCTAGGATTGCCCATTTATGACCGCTTAGGTAATGGACAATTTACCAAAGTTGGCTATCGAGGCACGATGGAGCTTTTGTTTGGTATCGGCAACCTGTTTTTAGAGGCAGAAGAAGCGAGAGTTAAGCAGTTCCAAGAGTTCGGAACTGTAAGCGCAGAGTTTTGAATTCTTCTTCAAGAATTCAGGAGTCAGAATTCAGAATTCAGAATGCTTTTCAGAAAGAGTCAAACCTGCCACTGATAGTTTGCATTTGGCATTTCCATAGGGAAAACCACTAAATATGCAGATTTAGTTCTTACTCCTGAATTCTGACTCCTGACTCCTGAATTCCTTCTTCCCACTTCAAAATTCAAAACTTTAGAGAGGAGAATTACGATGAAAATAGCCTTCACAACGAGTGACCGAGTTCATATTAACGCCCACTTCGGATGGGCAAAAATGATTGATGTTTACGAAATTACCGATGAGGGATATCACTTCGTAGAAACCCTCACCTTTGAAGGCGAACTCAAAGAAGATGGGAATGAAGATAAAATCACCCCAAAACTTGAGGCAATAGGCGACTGTACGATTATTTACGTAACAGCAATTGGTGGTAGTGCCGCCGCTCGGTTAATCAAGAAAGGTGTCACCCCAGTGAAGGCGCGATCGGAAGAAGAAGAAATTAGTGAAGTTCTAAATAAGTTAGTCAAAACCCTCAAAGGTAATCCTCCACCTTGGTTGCGTAAAGCTTTACAGCCAAAAACTACAAACTTTGCTGATGAAATTGAAGACGAAGCAACAGTATGACCGCAAATAATAGTGTGAACGGAACCGCTACAACTGAAGTCTTGAACTCACCTTTTCTGAAGGTATTAATCAAACAAATCCGTGGTCAAGACAGTTATGGAGTTTATCGTACTTGGTCGGATGAGTTGATTCTCAAACCCTTTATTGTTACCAAACAAAAGAAACGAGAAATCTCCGTTGAGGGCGAAGTTGATGCGGTAACTCAAGCCCGGATTATGGCATTTTTTCGGGCTGTAGCGGCTGGTATTGAACAAGAAACAGGTTTGATATCCCAGGTTGTAGTTGATTTGAGTCATGAAGGATTTGGCTGGGCGCTAGTTTTTTCTGGTCGTCTTTTGTTAACTGTGAAAACTCTGCGAGATGCTCATCGTTTTGGCTTTGACTCGCTAGAGAAATTAGCAGAAGAGGGAGAAAACTACGTCAAAAAAGGTCTTGATTTGGCGAAACGCTTTCCTGAAGTTGGCAAAATTTAATTAGTCATTGGTCATTGGTCATTGGTCATTAGTCATTAGTCATTGGTAAAAGACAAATGACTAATGACAAAAGACAAAAGGCAAAGGACGAAGGACAAAGGACAAATGACAATTGAGGAACTACAAGGACAAATCAGACGGCTTAACAGCAAAGCAGGTCAAATGAAAATGGATCTGCATGATTTAGCTGAAGGTCTGCCAACAGATTACAACCAAATTATGGATGTTGCCGCCGCAACTTATGAAATCTATCGCCAGTTAGATGAACTTAAGCAACATCTGAAAAAATTGGAGAATGCGAAATGACTGGAACTATTGATGAATTCAAGAAACTTGTAGATGCAGAAGAATTTTTTCAATTCTTTAACATGTCCTACGATTTAGAAGTTGTAAATGTAAACCGTTTACATATTCTGAAAAAGTTTTCTCAATATATGCACGAAATTGATGAGAATTCTCCTGACTTGAGTCAAGAAGAGAAACTAAATCAATATTCTTTGGCTTTGCAAAAAGCTTATCAGGTATTTATCGAATCAACAGCTTACGAACAAAAGCTGTTCAAAGTGTTTAACGATAAGCCGAAAAATGTAGTCACACTGACAGAAATCACTTCTGATTAGGAGGTATAAATTGGTTAACCTAACGCCTACCGAATTAGAACGCTATCGTCGCCAAATGATGCTTCCGAACTTTGGCGAAACAGCACAGAAGCGCCTGAAGTCAGCGACAGTTTTGGTTACAGGTGTGGGGGGATTAGGCGGTACGGCGGCGCTTTACTTAGCAGTAGCGGGCGTTGGGCGGCTAATCTTAGTCCGGGGTGGTGACTTGCGGCTAGATGATATGAATCGTCAGGTTCTTATGACTGATGATTGGGTAGGTAAGCCAAGGGTATTCAAAGCTAAAGAAACTCTGGATGCGATTAATCCTGATGTCCAAGTGGAAGCTGTTCATGATTACATCACCCCGGAAAATGTAGATTCGTTAGTGCAATCTGCTGATATGGCTCTTGATTGCGCCCACAATTTTACAGAGCGCAATTTGTTAAATGAAGCCTGTGTGCGATCGCGTAAGCCAATGGTAGAAGCCGCAATGAATGGAATGGAGGCTTACCTAACGACGATTATTCCTGGTGTGACTCCTTGCTTGTCTTGTCTGTTTCCAGAAAAGCCTGAGTGGGATCAGCGTGGCTTTTCAGTTCTAGGCGCTGTTTCTGGAACCCTAGCTTGTTTAACAGCACTGGAAGCTATCAAGCTGATCACCGGGTTTAGTCAGCCTCTATTGTCGCAATTGCTGACAATCGACCTAAATCGAATGGAATTTGCTAAACGCCGTTCTCACCGCGATCGCTCTTGTCCAGTATGCGGTAATAGTGCGCCTTGGAGACACGCGCAATCCAATTCGATGGAACCCATAGTCAATAGTCATTAGTCATTGGTCATTGGTCATTAGTGAATAACAAAGGACAACTGACAAATGACAAAGGACAACTAACAAATGACAACCCATACCTGCAATCAGAACAACTAATCGCTACAAATCAGGAGAACTGATGGCCGTTATTTTATCAGAAAAAGCAGAATTTCATCTGCGAGCATTCCTCAAAGGTTCAGCACCCGACGCTGATGGCGCAACGAAAGGTGTCCGCATCTCTGTAAAAGATGGTGGTTGCAGTGGCTACGAATATGCGATCGATATCACCAGCAAACCTCAACCAGATGATTTGGTAAGTCACCAAGGCAAAGTCGTAGTTTACGTTGATGCCAAAAGTGCGCCGCTATTAGACGGAGTTATCGTTGACTTCGTTGAGGGAGTGATGGAAAGCGGTTTTAAATTCATCAACCCCAATGCAACTGATACCTGCGGTTGTGGAAAGTCCTTCAAAACAGGCGACTGTACGCCTACTGGTGTACCTTGCAGCTAACATCATTCCGTTAGCGCCAAGTTTGATTGTAGAGGCTTTCTGTAGATACGGTAAGCGTTCGCGGAGCGTCTCGTAGAGAAGCCATGCCGCAGGCTTATCGCCTTGCCTTGAGGTAGCTTCTGGTTCGCGTTGCATCCCTTGCCCTTATAGAGAAGCCAACTCAACTTAGCATCTCCATAAAAAGAAAGGGAGCAAAAGTAGGATAGGTTGCTCAAAAACTTCGGAAATTAAACCAACTGTATAACGTTTGAGGAGAATCTGAAAATGGCTACCTACCAAGTTAGATTAATCAACAAAAAAGAAGACATCGACGCAACAATTGAAGTTGACGAAGACACTACCATCTTAGAAGCAGCAGAAGAAAATGGTATTGAGTTACCCTTTTCATGTCATGCAGGTTCTTGCTCTAGCTGTGTAGGCAAGGTTGTTGAAGGTGAAGTTAATCAAGACGATCAAAACTTTTTAGATGACGATCAGGTTTCTAAAGGATACGCTCTACTTTGTGTAACTTATCCTCGTTCTAATTGCACAATTAAGACTCATCAAGAAGCGTATCTCGTTTAAAATATTACTTTGGTTGCTGCCTTTAGTAACCAAATAAACTATGAAGGATGAAGGATGAAAATATACTTCATTCTTCATCCTTCAAAATTGCCAATCTATAATTCAAATGTTTACCCGCTTCAGTGTGACTGGCTGTTCATTAGAATTATTAAGAATAGGAGAGCAAGGAATCGTCACTTTCTGCAAAATTCAGGATGAAATAATTTTAAACAAACTGATATCAATAGGAATAACAACAGGAAGCATTATTACTTTAGAACAAAATTTTCCTTCTTTTATTATTAAAATAGAAAACACATCTTTAGTACTAGACATAGAAAGTATCCGCGCTATTTATCTTCGTATTATTTATAATTGAATTAATTAACATATACTAATAATATTTTCTAAAAGATAATTTAACTTCGTAATTAAGAGCTTACAGAACAAGCATTTATTGTAACTACGAATTACGAATTACGAATTACGAATTACGAATTACGAATTAAAAATTACATTGACCTCACTCCTTTACTAATTAATTCCAGGAGTGAGGTTATGAAATTTAGAGATATAAATGCAATTTCTATTAGAAATAGAGCCGCTTGCAATAAAAGGCAACTTGCCTATTTTTAATCAACAGCAACTATCACATCTGATGATTTAATCACGGCATAAGCCTGCTTGCCTTCTGCAAGTCCTAGCTTTTCTGCTGATGATTTTGTGATTATTGAGACTAACTCTACTCCTGGTGCAATTTCTAAAGTTACCTCAGTATTAACTGTACCAGGTACAACTTTTGTTACAGTTCCTTTGATAGAATTACGAGCGCTAATTTCCATGTTTCGTTTGTGCTTTACTTATTTCTACCTAAATAAACTAGCAAATTTGGCTTGAAAAAGGAAATTATTTCAGATTTCTTAATAACTTTCAGGAGTATCAAACTAAATCTCAGCGTAATCTCTCTGTTTTATTAAACGCAATATTCAATAGTAATGTGATATCAAATTTGAGCAAGATAAGACTATAAGGTTGAGCAAATTATTAAAACTAGGCAAACTCACGTAACAGTGTACTAGTAACTGACTATTTACGCAAAAATTCTGTTTACTATTAATCTAAATTTTGAAATAACATTGTAAGAAAGACTGCATTTTAATTGTATTTCAATATTTCTCTTAGATATATCTGGGGATCTTTATAAATGATTTATAATTCAAACTTATCATAGTGATAATATATAACTAAGCTAAATTGTTGCTAGCTAACTTAGTACTCAAACAACCCAAAATTGAATTGCTGGGAGAAGGTGGTGAGTAGGGAGTGGGTAAAAAATGTTTTCTTTTTACCAAACTTTTGAATACCTAGCAAACTTGTTTTGGTAAACTACTAGACTTTAGCTACTTGTATAGCATTTTAAAATAATGGTGGGTAATGCCCACCATTAAGTTTTCTAAGCAATTTGATGTTTAGAAAATACTTAATTGTGTAACGTTTTAAGAAAAATTATGAGTCAGTTAAACAGACAACATCTGAGTAAAGAGACAACCCAGTGGCTAATAGCAAAAGGCTATAATCCTGGGGATTTAAATCAGCCAGGTGAAAATGGCGATACAGCTTTGATGAAAGCTACAAGAGAAGGAGTTTATGCAATTGTTAAAGAACTGATTGATGCAGGCGTAGATATCAATGCTCGAAATAGCGATTGCAACAATGCTTTATGGTTTGCTTGCTTTGGTAATCACTACGATTTAATTAATTTACTACTGGCTGCCAACATTAACATTGATAACCAAAATGATAACGGTGCAACAGTTTTAATGTACGCAGCCTCAGCCGGAAAGACAGAAGTCGTCGAGTTACTTTTACAGCATTATCCTAACTTACATTTGAAAAACTTAGACGACTATAAAGCTATCGATTTTGCCAGCAATGTAGAAGTTTTAAGGTTACTGAAAAATGCTATCAAATCAGATGTCGGGCAAAGCTTATCATGATGCTACCAAGCACTCTTATTTATCGGTACAACTCGATCCAAATTATGTAGATGCTTCAACACAACCATCTTCATATAAAGTTTATCCAAAATTTTATCGGAGAGTGAAATTAAATCTCAATAATCCGGTTCATTCTTTTATCTCATTAACCAGTGCGATAACTCTAGAAAAGGTGTATAAAGATGGCCCATTAAAACTGCGGGTGAATCCATCAGCAGGCGCTCTGTATCCTACGGAAGTTTATGTACAAGTTCGTGGTGTTGAGGGAATAGTAGATGGTACATATCATCTAGAAGTTGAGAATAATTGTCTAACTCTTATTTATGAATTAATTGATGATGGGTTAGAGAATTATATTATACCGGGTAAAAGTATCAACGGATTCATCTTTTTAATTAGTTGTGTTTATTATAGGTCTAGCTGGAAATATAAAAATAGAAGCATCAGATATTGCTTCTTAGATAGCGGACACCATTTAGGTGCAGTTGCAGCTTCAGCTTTTCTCCACAACCGAGATATACAACTAATTTTTAACTTTGATAAACTTGCTCTCAATTCAGATTTGGGATTTGAGAATAAAGAGTTTATTACTGCTTGCGCGGTGTCAGGAGAAATACAAGACAAGAAAATCAGAAGCTTAAGGCTGAAAATTCCTTTTGTCTCTGGTACTGATTATTTTGAATCCAATCAATTTATTGAAGATGGCTATCAAGCAACAACTCTACAAAAGAGTCGCCAGCAGAAATTAGAGTATCCTCAATTTGACTTTGATAGGGAAAAATTTTATCAAACAGTTTGGGCGAGACGTTCTATTAGACGTTTCCGGAAAGAGTCTATTTCTCAAGAAGATTATTTATATGTAGTGCAACAACTTCAGAAGTCAATACCGACAGAAAACTATGAGGAGATAGAAATTTACTCAGTGGTGCATCGAGTAGAAGGAATGACACCTGGGTTATATAAAGGTACGTATCTGGTTAAAACGGGTAACTTTAGTGAAAAGACAGGTTACTTATGTATTAATCAAGCTATTGCTAGAGATGGCGCTGTAACTTTATTTTTTGTGTCAGATTATTTAAATTATCAAACTGCTATGCAAATAGCTGGTTTTCTCGGACAGAGGCTTTATTTAACTAGTAATTATTTGGGGATTCAGTGTAGTGGAATTGGTGCTTATTATGATGACGAAACCCAGGAATTATTAGAAACAAATAAAGATGTACTTTATGGAATGGTGATTGGAATATAAACAGGAAGCTAAAGAGATATGCCTAGAAAAATGTATTACTTAAATGGTGATGACTCACATCCAATACAACCGACATCTGCGGATATTATACTGCGGCAGCAACTAGAGTATTCTATTAGTAGATATTTTTATGACGCTTGCGATCGCACAATCCAAAATCTGCTATCTAATTGTCGGTGGTATGTTACAACCCATGCCAATGCTCTAACATTGGTAATTGAATGTACAGATCAAGTTACTAATTGGCGTGTTCTGCAAAAAATCGTGCCAATGGGGACATTACTATATGGAATTGTTAGTAGTGCTAAAATTCGTGTTTGTCCGCCAGAGAGTCAAGGCGTACCTTTTGAAATGAGGGTAGATGAACTTTCTGTTTATCGGGATTGGGCGTGATTCGATTTTGGATTAGTTAATATTCTGTTTGATAAGTGCAGCTACCTCTTCAAAAACCAAATCAGCAGAATGTTTGACAACAGGACTTAACTCTAGTCCCAAACCAAGATTTGCCGCTTCAATTAAATAAACTGTGACATCTTCAGGAAAGTCATTTTGAAATATTTTCCGTCCGGCGGCTAAAGCATTATCCCAACGAAAATCGTGTAAGTTATAACTAGGTTCGGGCATTGCTTCCAGTTCTTTACCTGGAACTTTAAACACAGCACCAGGTTCAGAACCAGTTGAACTTGCATCAATAATTACTAATTGTTTACTACCTCTAGCTTGAAACATTACTTCCATCCCTGCGGTGCCACAATCATATACTCGGACATGAGGATGAGGGTTTTCAGCTAGATATTTTTGTAAGCGTTGGGCAATGATTACGCCTACAGCGTCGTCACTGCGATTGAGATTTCCGCAACCAATAATAGTGAGCATGGGATAAATTTTATTCGCTTAGTCTATCGATCGCAAACTGGGGGCTAAGTTTGACGATCGCATTGTATTACTAGAATAGAGATAAATGAAAATTTGGAGATAGATGACTAATCAGGAATTCCAGAACCTTACATCCACTGCGATCGCGGTGGATGTAGGTAGTTCACTCTACAATGACAGCCCCCAGTCCGGCTTGTTACGGGTTGTGCGACAACGTGACGGGGAACTGGAGAAGCTGGGCAACGACCTGGTTCGGCGCTCCGACTGGCGCGAGGTCTACTGGTTGCTGTAATTGGTAAACGGCACCTTGCGGCGGAAACATCGTAAGGTTGTCGTTGAGCAGTGTAGCCGTCTTAGTGTTCGACAGCACCAGGGGCGGACCGCCGCCTGGTGGCTTCTCGATTGTCACATTTAAATCCAGAAACATAGTCTGCCGAAAAGTCGGCGGCATATTCTTGGTAACTTCGAGCAGGCTGAGCGGCGTCTCGTCGATATCGGCCTGACTGATGGTAACCTTGCCGAGCACAGGACTATCAGCCGAGAACTCGAGACCGATCACCTTTAGCTTAACGCCACCAAGACCACCTCCGAGGTTGGCCTCTACTCGCACTAGAAGCCCTCCCTTAAAGTCCAGCGTAATGATCCCTAAGACATCCACTCTCAGCGGTGTATTTACCGTGTAGCCACTGATCGGGATCTGCAAACCGATCGGCGGAAGAAGTCCACCTAGCATCATAATGTTAACCTCTATCTTAAACTAAAAATGATTTGGTTGATTAGTTTGGCTTTTTTAAAGACCGTGTTCGTATCATCTAGCGATCGCTATTCAAGATGCAAGGACAGTTAAGACAGTTAAGACAGTTAATCAATATTTTATATTGACTTAATATATATTTTATTGCTGCTTCATAATAGTATGGATGAAGATAAATTTATCGCTATCCAAAATAATTTATTTTCAGTTGGCTTTGAAAGAACAGCAATCAATTATTCATCGGATGAGATTGACAGCAATAAAATCAGAAATTATGTTTGTCTCATGCAAACATAATTATGAAATTTTTGACACTAAATTGTCGTGACTTTGAGCTTGTTCGTTCAAGACACTGCGATTACTTTAAGTTGTTACCATAATCTGCAAAATGCAGGGTTACACAAAAGGCTTTGGCTAATAGTATAGACAAAGCCTCTGAAGAAGTAACTTATCAGCAGGAAACTATAAAGCTACACCATGTTTCTTGGCAACTTCAGTCAGTTTATCATACTGATCTTGTGACACTTTAGTTAATATCTCTTCAGCCTGTTCTTTAGTACTTCCTTCTTTAGGAATTAAGTACTTGACATAAAGAGATACAAAATCAGCAGCGATCGCTAAACCGGATAAATTGTGTTTGTCAGCTTCTTTACCAGCGATCGCAGCTACCAAACCAGCTTTAATTGGGTCTGGTTTAACTTTCATGAACTGATCGACAAGTTTAGGAACGTACTCTTCTGGTGGCAAATTATCTAACTTACTTTTATCAGGAGTAAAGTTACATTCTGCGGCTTGAGCCTGCTCTAAAACACACCATTCTATGTATTCTTGCAATGCTGCATCGGGAACGCGAGGAAGATAATTATGTAGCGCTAAATCAGACACAAGCTTACCGTGTAAATTGCTGTTTTATGCAAATGCATTAACGCAAGCCTAACGCACTGTTTCTATAAGTTTTAGTGTGGTACGCTACGAGTTTTGAATATAAGGCATTAGGAATAGGGCATTGGGCATAGGTTATTTTTCCCTTATTTCTCCTAAATTTATCTTTTGGGCGATCGCTCAGACAGATGACTAATCCAGTAAGCTGTAAGTGAACGTTGTCCATGATTGTGATATGAAAACTTTTACTGCGATCGTTGAAAGAGATCCTGATACTAAGTTCTATGTCGGCTATGTCCCTGGTTTTCCTGGAGCGCATTCTAAAGGCGAAACCTTGGATGAATTGCAGGAAAATTTACGTGAAGTTATTGAGATGCTTCTAGAGGATAAGGATCTGGTATTCGAGACAGAGTTTGTAGGTATACAACAGATTGTGGTTCAGTAGACCATGAGTAATATTCCTATTCTGAAACCCCAAGAAGTTGTACTAATATTGGAGAGCCTTGGGTTTGTGGAGGTACGTCAGAAAGGATCAAAGGTGAATGCCTCAGTTAATATGTTTTTAGCGCTAGTGAATAACTGGAAGCAGAGTGAGAGATACCTTATGAGTTTGTATACCCATTGGACTTGTTTTAATTGTCGAAAGAGTTTTCGTGGTCTTTCAACATCCAAATCTAAAGCTGAAGGTTTGATAACAAAACGTAAATGTCCTGAATGCAGAGAGGAACTATACAATTTTGGTATATATTTTCAGCCGCCGCGTCGCCAAGCAAAAAAAGCTTGGACAATCATAGAACTATTGGCTAAAAACGGTTATAGGTTTCAAACAGAAGGTAGTACTGTCTATATCAATACCTTTATCTTAGCTGGTAACAAAAGTCGTTATGAAGATGTACGCCAGCGCATTGAATTTGAGAAACAGTCGCAAATTGATAACCAGATAAAAGCAAAGATTGATTTTTATAAACAAGAAAAGCGTCATCGTTATTAAAACAAACTTAAGATATGTAATTAAATTGCTAGTCGCTAGCTGTTGTGTGGGATGCAATAGCGATTAGCTAATAGCTAACCAGATAATAATTAGCTATTAGCATCTTTTTAAGCAGTCCGAAAACGTGCTAGTTCTTCACCAGTTTTCGCATCATGGGCGTGGACTGTACACACCAAACATGAATCAAACGATCGCGCCACATGACCAACTTCCACCGGATCGCTAGAATCATAAATTGGTGTGCCAATTAAAGCTTCTTCAATAGGGCCGCGGATTCCTTCACCGTCACGAGGGCCAATATTCCAAGTACCTGGGGCAATCACTTGGTAATTTTTAATTTTACCGCCCTCTACTTCTACCCAGTGACACAAAGAACCCCGCGCTGCTTCCGTTGCACCCCAACCCTTGCCATCTTTTTCTGTGGGTTTGATATACCAAGGGTCGTTTAATTTGAATTCGCGCAAACAGTGTTCGGCTTGACGATATAACTTGACAATTTCGTGAACTCGTGCTAACTGACGTACATGAATACTAGGGCCACCCATCCGTTTGAAGACATCAAGGATAAAGCCGTCGTAGTGTTGCCAAGATTCGCCATGCTTACCACCAGCTACTAATTGCCGCGCTAAGGGGCCAGCCTCCAAACGTCCAAAGTCTTTGTGAAGGACTGCACTCGCCCAAGAGTAAGCGTTATCGAAGTCTTTGGTATTATTGGCAGTGGGTTTAGTGGTGCGATCGCTAGGGTGAATATCCTCTGTCCCTTCATCGTACCAAGAGTGAGTTGTATTCTCGCGGGTAAATGACTGATCCATTAAAACGTGAGTGTCTGCGAAGCTATCGTACACTCCACTTTTCATAATCATCGCCGCATTTCGTCCTTCGATAGTCGGCTTTTGGTATTTATCTTCATGGGCTAAATATCCCCAAGTGACATATTTACCAACACCAGCGCCATATCTATCTAGACCGATATCTAAACCCATGCGCCAATAAAAACCTAAGTCGGAATCTCGATGATTGCGGTCTTCATCCAGCCAATCTCTAAAGTCATCATAAGTTTGGATTTGTTCGTAGCGTTCTAATGAACAACCTAACCACACTGGTTCTAACCAATTGGTGCGGAAGTATTCGAGAAGCGCCCAAGCACGGGTAATGTCTGTAAGAGTGGGGGCGCACATCACCCCACCAGGCACCATATAACTGCTGTGAGGCCATTGTCCGCCTAATAGTGCATAAATCTCTACAGGTTTAGCAGAAATTGTGATGCCTAGTTCGTAAGATTTGCCTGTGAAAGCAGCAAAGCGTTTCACAGCTTCCTCGTAAAAGCGACTATTGCGGTATTTTTTATTAGTTAAATCAATGGCAAACAGTCCATAAAAATAGCGGGGAATGCTTTGAATTGTTTCAACAATTTGACCGAGATTTCTCGCTAAAATTGCATTGCGAGGAACTTCTGTTTCCCAAGCTGTATCTAATGCCCAAGATGCAGAAGTCAGGTGAGAACCGCCGCAAATTCCGCAAATGCGAGGTGTGACAATTAATCCGGCTTGGGGATCTTTCCCGCGTAGGATAACTTCAAATCCACGAAATAATTCAGCGTGTGTCCAAGCGTTGACTACTCTTCCATGTTCAATATCGACTCGGACATCTAAATCGCCTTCAACTCTACCAACGGGCGATATATCTAATGATTGAATTGTCATGTGTTATTTGTCCTTTGTCATTGGTCATTGGTCATTGGTCATTGGTCATTGGTCATTGCTTTTTCACAAATGACAAAGGACTAATGACTAATGACTAAACGGTAAAAAAGTCTTCTTCTGCCCAAGGTGGTGCTGCGTCTTTGGCGACCATTGTGAGTAAGGCGTAGTCTTTTTTGTTCACCCCTGGCGGTAATTCTTTGGGAACTCCCATTACTGTTTGGGTTTTGAATACAGTTCCAGGTTTAAGGTCAAAGAAGGGAAATTCTGGTTCTGTGCAACCTAAACAAGGCATTCCGGCGCGAGTTTTGGAGGAGACGCGGTTCCATAAGATGCGGTTGCAGGAGGAATGAGTCATGGGGCCGCGACAACCCAAGTCATAAAATAAGCAGCCTTTACGCTGACCAAATTCGGCGGTTGATGCTTTGTAGGCAAAGTGGACGTTGCGCGTACAACCTGTTTGGGTATAGGTGTTGAAGAAGGTTTGAGGACGATTTAGTTCATCGAAAGCAATGTCTGCTATGCGTCCAGTAGCGATCGCAACTAATATCTGCGTAATCCAGTCGGGATGGGCGGGACATCCAGGTATATTAATTACAGGTAATCCGGCTTGTGATACAAAGTCTTTACCTAAAAAGCCGCCTTCTTGACGCTTGAGAAATTGCAAACCTTCTGATTCGCTGGGGTTGGGTGACATAGCAGGAATTCCTCCCCAAGTTGCACAGTCTCCCACAGCGACGATAAATTGAGCAACTTTGGCAAGGTCTAATAACCAATCTTTCATGGCGCGATCGGCAAACCGATTCCATTCGCCAGTACCGTTAGGGGCGTTAACAACACTGCCTTCAAATACCAAGATATCTAAGGAAATTTTGCCAGAAATGCAATCCCGCAGCAGTGTTTGTAAGTCGTTGCCTAGTTCTAATCCCAAGGAGGGATGCCAAAGTACCTTGATACCAAAGTCGGCAATTAAATCGCAGACTGTCGGTTCTTCAGCATTCAGAAATGACATGGTGTTGCCTGAACAAGCACCACCTTGTAGCCATAGTACGTTAGTCATCGGCTAGGTGTTTTTGTATTGTTTCCCATGCATGATGTAGGTGATAATGCTTGTAAAGTTTCACCTGTTTATCAATATTTGTTTTTCAATAGTAAGATATTTTTTTAACTAATTTACTTTCATTAAAAAAGAATTAATCATTAACAATATATTAAATACCCTCAAGATTATTTTCAATATTTCTATCTGTTATATATAACACATTTTGCAAATGCAAAATAGTAAAAATAAACACTGCATCTTGTTTTTAAGCCTTGATGTTCAACAAACTCAATATGCTTAATTTATCGTTGTCAAAACCCTGGAAATATTAATAATTACTGTCAATTGTAATCTGCGTAAGGTGATGAGTATTTTCAATCCTCAGATTTTTATATAATAAATCAACCAAAAATAGGGGCGCAAAGTTTCGTGCCCCGTCAACTATATATCAGTTGTTTTAGGATTTTGGCTGTATAGCTTGCCTAACAGCTTGTTCGTCCAAACCTAATACTTGAGCTATCTGCTCAATACTTAAACCCAACCCTAATAACCGAGGTATAGTTTCTAACTTACCTTCTTGTCTACCTTCTTGCTTACCTTCTGCAAAAACATCTTGGTAAAATCTAGTCTGCTTTAATTCATTTAATCCAAACATTTTTCCTATCTCCTCCTGGCTCAATCGCGGTAACTTGTAGATTAATATCGTCTCTATCAATTGTATAATTTCCCTAATAGTAGTGACATCTGGAATTTGCTGTCTGGCAATGTTTACTATCTCTACAGCTTTTATTGTCGCAGTTGATTCGGGTTCGATGATGAGTTTAACTGTCTCTATACCAATTGATGATGCCTCAATTGAGCTTAATTCGTCGAGATAGACGCGAGTTACTCGTTGGGAGTTGAGTAATTCTGTATATCTTTCGGTATCTCCAGTATCAACGCTGTGGTTGGGGAAGATGACCAAATAATTACTAATTCGTAATTCGTAATTCGTAATTTAATTAAGAGGGTACAGAGCAAGCACTGATTGCAACTACGAATTACGAATTATCAATTACGAATTACTGTGGTGGTTGGTTAATCAGTTCAAAAAAAGTACTGGGGATACTCTGAAAGATTTGATAAAAAATACTGTCGGTTTTCAAAGGAGCTTGTTTTACAGTTGATGAATATATTTTACACAACGACGATCGCGTGGTGACTATTTTGATTACAATAAGTATTATGTATGTCAACAATTCAATAAAAAATATTGAAATTGTATAAGACGATGATACAAAAAGTATTTAAAAAATATTAGGTGTTTAAAACTGACATTAATATTAGCAATTTCCCCCTAGAATTTTAGAAATAGGGTGTTTTATAGTATTGTATTGAGCATGGCATAAGACATTGGCTATAGGGGATTAAGTTTTTTCCCTAGTTTCTAGTCTTTAATGTTAGCTCAAATAAAAAAGGGGAATTCCGCCTAAAGGACTCGAAGCCTGCGTAAATCAGTATGGCCCGTGATTAGATGCTTTTACGTATCTCAATCATTCGTGGGCGTTGACAGATTCAATTCCCAATTGGCTAGAGTACGGCAGAGTTATGACCCCCAGCATTACAGATTCAGCAGTGAAGGCTGCGGTAGCAGCTGTTGCTTCAGAGTCAGCTTCAGCAGAAGAAAAAATCCAGATGCTGATTGAGATAGCACAGGGTTTTCAAAAAAAGCCCAAAGCTGCCCAAGACTTGCGAAATGCAGTTGGGTTGTATTACCGGGCCTATGAAATGTGTGGTGAGGAGTATCCCTTATTAAAAGCCAGGGCCAAAGTAGGTATGGCGGGGACGTTACAGGCAATACCGGATGCTGATTACCAACTGTTGATGCAAGCGAAAGTCGGTTATGAAGAAGCATTACCGATTTTACAACAATTAGCTTCGCCAGAAGAAGTGGCAGAGACACAGATGAATTTTGGGCTGGTGTTGCAGTCGCTAGTGCCATTTAATTTGGCACGGATAACTGACAGCATCCAAGCTTATCATGAGGCTTTGCGGGTGTTTACTTGGGAAGATTACCCCCAAGAATACGCGATTTTGTATAACAATATTGCGATCGCTTACCTTTCTATGCCTTTAGCATCGGAACGGGAATACTTGCGTCAAGGGTTAGCTGTGCAATCATTTGAGGTGGCGCTAAAGCACATTAATTTGATTGACCATCCTAGAGAATACGCGATGTTGCAAAACAACTTAGGTAACGCTTTGCAATATTTAGTCAGTTCCCATCCTGTCGAGAATAACTTAAGAGCGATCGCAGCTTATGACGAAGCGTTAAAAGTGCGTAACGCCAAAGATACACCCCTAGAGTACGCTAACACAATTTCAAACAAAGCCAACGCCCTATTCAACTTACCAGACGACCCCGAAAAACCAGAAGCTGGTAATCCTCAAAATCTTTTGCAAGCGCGTGTTTACTATCAAGACGCTTTAAAAATATTTAGGGAACACCAACAAATTGCACAAGCAGAAGTAGTAGTCCAAGCACTACAAGATGTAGAAGCAGAAATAGGGAATAGGGAATAGGGCATTGGGAATTGGGAATTGGGAATTGGCTATTCTCCTTGTCTCTTTCATCCTCCTCATCTCTTTTATCCCCCATTTACCCAATTATCAGGAAAAAAACAGCATGAGAGATATTTTTATTTACCCAAATGCGATCAATTTTCTCACAAGTTTAGCAGATGGCGATCTGAACATAGCAACAGAACTCGTATGGTTAATTATAGCAGCCGCCTTGTCTATGGTCGGCGGTGCAATTGGTGGAATGCTATTAGCTGGTAAAGATATAGGCTATCAGTTTTCAGCAATGCTTGGTGCATTATTTGCTCCTGCGGGTGTAATTCCCGCCATCCTCTTAGGGCTTGCTGCTTTAAATTTCTTGACAAATTACTAGGAGAAAAGATGTTAGAGATAGGTTGGTTTTCTGCTAAGTTATTTTTCAAAGGAAAGTTACTACGCGACCCAGTGTATTTTGTCAAGCAAACTACTATTGGTATTGCTGTAGGTTTCTTACTGTTAGTATTACTCGCACAAGCCCCAGTTCCCTTCTACCTGCCAATAATATTATCTAGCTTAGTGACGGGCATAATTATGCCATTTCTCCTCAAAGATTTCAAAATGAAGTAATTTGTCATTGATAAATAACCAATGACCAATGACAAATGACCAATGACAAATGACCAATGACAAATCTTGAAGAACTAGTTCAGGAAATTAATCGTTTTGAGGCAATTATATCCGAGTGGGATGAAAGCCAACGGTGTGTAGCGGTGGGTTTAAAAAGAGCAATTGAAGCTTTGCATAAAGCTGCATTAACTAGCTTGATTAAAAGCTTGAAAGAAGAATCAATGCCAGCTTTGCGCCATGCAGTTGCAGATGAAATAGTCTATGCAGTGCTACTGTATCACGAACTCGTTAAACCACCAAAACCTCCCCTTTCACAGCGCATTCAGACAGCACTTGAAGAAGTTCGCCCAGGTTTAAAAAGCCATAACGGTGATATAGAATTAGTGGCAATTAAGCCACCAGATACAGTAGAAGTAAAATTAATCGGAACTTGTAGCAGTTGTCCGACTTCTACTTTAACTTTATCTCAGGGAGTAGAACAAGCAATAAAAAACCATTGTCCCGAAATTACCAAAGTAGTTGCAGTTAATAAAAGTTCTACTGTTAACAACGCTAATTCTAGTTTAGTCAGTCCATTCTCTGCAAAAATAACTTGTACTTGGATGAAAGTAGCGACCCTTGATGAAGTTCCTGAATTTAGTGTAGTGGTAGTACAACTTGCTGGTACTTCACTAATTTTACATCGTCAAGGCGTTACAGTAAAATGTTACCGGAATGCTTGCAGTCATCTAGGATCTCCCTTAGAAAAGGGTAAAATTGAAAATGGTATTATTACCTGTCCTTCCCACGGATTCCAGTATAAATTAGAAACAGGTGAATGCTTAACTGCGCCTGATATTTCGCTTCAATCGTATCCAGTCAAGATAAAAGGCGATAAGGTTTTTGTGAAACTGCAAAAATGATAATGCAAAGGTAACACTTTAGCAAATATACTTGGCGATTAGTCAATCACAGCTACTTTGCTTTTTCATTTCAGTAGTTCGCGCATTCATTTTAGTATTTTGTGCAAGCAAAATGCCTGAATGCTTTCTAAATATCCCTAAATTCATTCTCATTTGTGCAATTTAGGTAATGATTTTAGTGTTTTGAGAAAGTAAAAAGGTATATTACTTTCTCAAAAGGTCATTTTACTTATTCAAACCCCAGTTTGCTTACTCATTTTGGTGTTTTCCGCAAGCAAAAGTAGGTTTTACTTATTCAAACTCCAGTTTGCTTACTCATTTTGGTGTTTTCCGCAAGCAAAAGGTCATTTGACTTACTCATTTTAGTGTTTTCCGCAAGCAAAAGAAGCTTTTACTTTCTCAAACCCCAGTTTGCTTTCTCATTTCAGTAAATCGCGCACTCATGCCGAAGATTCGCTATATAGTAAAAAATACTAGAGGTTAGCTAAATTTTTTTAAGCTTGATTAATATTGAAGTTGATTAAAAGTTTTAACTAAATTTAAAAAAGTATAATGCAAAACCGTTACTGTTGTTACACGCTAATTAACATTAATGTTTTTAAATAAATATCAGTGTCTATCTGCGGTTCATGGATATCCCAATTATAAATAATTCCATATCACAATTACCGCTAGAAGCAAGAGAAATTTCTCAATATTTGCCTCTATCACCTCAAGGTGCAGAGGTAATTTTAGGCAACATTATTGAACCAGAACAATTAGTCATACCAGTAGCGCCCAATGCTACAAATCTGTTTGGGCCTCGTGGTGCTTGTTTGTTATCAAAAACTGGCCCATTATGGGTATCAGATACAGGACATCATCGATTATTAGGATGGCAGAATTTACCCACAAGAGATAGTCAACCGGCTGATTGGGTAATTGGACAACCAGATTTTTATCATGAAGGACAAAATGCTAAAAATACACCAGGAAGAACAACCTTAAGTGTACCAACAGGGATTTGTGCTTGCGGCGAAGGGTTAGCTGTAGCCGATGCTTGGAATCATCGGGTTTTGATTTGGAAAAACTTACCAGAAGATAACAATGTTCCAGCAGATTTGGTATTAGGGCAAGTTAATTTTACCGATAATGAACCAAATCGAGGAAATCAGCAAGCATCTGCTAATACAATGCACTGGCCTTATGGTGTTTACTATCATCAAGGACGGCTATTTATTGCTGACACTGGTAATCGAAGACTATTAATTTGGCATCAATTACCAACAGAAAATGGTCAACCTGCCGATTTAGTTTTGGGACAACCGGATATGATATCTCGCAATGAAAACGGCGGTGATTCTCCAACCGCAGCGAGTATGCGTTGGTGTCATGACATCGCTTTTTGGGGAGAGAATTTGGTTGTCAGCGATGCAGGTAATCACCGAGTAATGATTTGGCAGGGAATGCCCACAGAAAATAATACTCCTTGTGCAGTAGTTTTAGGACAAAAAAGCTTTGATTTTGTGGAAATGAATCAAGGGGTTTATTTGCCTAGCGCTAGTAGTTTAAGTATGCCTTATGGTGTGGCGGTGGCTGGTGATTGGTTAGTAGTTGCAGATACTGCTAATTCTCGTTTGTTAGGATGGAGAAAGCCAGAATCAATTTTATCACTGCAAGGTGTAATGGCAGATGGTTTGGCAGGACAAATAAATTTTCAAAGTAAAGGTGAAAATCGTAATTTCGGACTGCCTAAACGAGATAGTTTAAATTGGTGCTATGGGATAAAAATTTGTGGTAATAGGTTGGTAATAGCTGATTCTGGAAATAACCGAATTTTGCTGTGGCAGTTTAATAATTCGTAATTCGTAATGGGCTACGCCCCGCTTCGCTAACGTAATTCGTAATTTTGGAAAGTCAGATTTATATGGCGACTGAAGAAATTAGAGTTCGCGGTACTGTTCAGGGAGTAGGCTTTCGTCCTACTGTATATCGTCTTGCTAAAGCCTGCGGTTTGCGTGGAGATGTTTGTAATGATGGTGAAGGTGTATTAATTCGGGTATCTGGTAGTGAGGAAGCAATAACAGAATTTGTTGCCAGATTGCAAACAGAATGTCCGCCACTAGCAAAAATTAATCAGCTAACTAGAATTCCTTATGAAGGTGAACTTAAATTTGATAATTTTGTGATTTCTACTAGTGTCAGTAATACCATTAAAACAGAAATTACTCCTGATGCAGCCACTTGTCCCCAGTGTCAAAAAGAAATATTCGACCCTTTCAGCCGCTTTTATCGCTACCCCTTTACTAATTGCACTCATTGCGGCCCTCGCTTGAGTATTATTCGTGCCATTCCTTACGATAGATGCAATACCAGTATGTCTGCGTTTGCTATATGTTCCGAATGTGCAAAGGAATACCACGATGTTGAAAATCGCCGTTTTCACGCCCAACCTGTAGCTTGTCATGCTTGCGGCCCTTCAGCTTGGTTAGAACGTGCTGATGGTAAATCGGTTACTGCTTCCATGTTTTCCATGCTAGATGATGTGGATGCTGTTTGTACCTTGTTGCAAAAGGGTGAGATTGTCGCAATTAAAGGCTTAAGTGGTATTCATCTCGCTTGCGATGCAACTCAGGAAACGGTTGTACAAAAACTGCGTCAGCGTAAAAAGCGCTATCACAAACCATTTGCTTTAATGGCGCGAGATGTTGAAATAATTGAACAATATTGTACTGTCAACGCCAAAGAAAAAGAATTGTTGACAAGTTCTGCTGCACCAATTGTTTTATTACAAACGACAGATAAAAAAGTAGTAGCACCATCGATAGCATCGGGGCAAAATACTCTTGGTTTCATGCTACCTTATACACCCTTACATCATTTAATTTTGCGGCGGATGAATCGCCCAATTGTTTTAACAAGTGGCAATCTTGCCGATGAACCACAATGTATTGATAATGATGAAGCAAAAGTAAAATTAGGAACAATCGCTGATTATTTTCTCTTTCACAATCGAGAAATTATTAATCGGGTAGACGATTCTGTTGTGCGTGTTATCGGCGATAAAGTCCAAACAATTCGCCGTGCTAGAGGATATGCACCAGCAGCAATTAGCTTACCACCAGGATTTCACAATGTACCGCAAATTTTAGCAATGGGTAGTGAGTTAAAAAATACCTTTTGCTTATTGCGTGAAGGAGAAGCAATTCTTTCTCAACATCTGGGAGATTTAGAAAATGCTGCGGCTTTTGATGGGTATCAAGAGACTTTAAACTTATACTTAAATTTATTTGAACATAAACCAGAGATAATCACCATTGATAAACATCCTGAATATCTCTCCAGCAAACTTGGTAACGAACTAGCGAATAAAAATCAAATTCCAATTCATCAAATCCAACATCACCATGCCCATATTGTTGCTTGTATGGCAGAAAATGGAATTCCTTTAGATTCACCTCCAGTATTAGGTATAGCTTTAGATGGTTTAGGTTACGGTGATGATGGTACACTCTGGGGCGGAGAATTTCTTTTAGCAGATTATCGAAAATTTCAGCGACTAGCAACATTTAAATCGGTAGCAATGATTGGTGGTGAACAAGCAATTTATCAACCTTGGCGTAATACCTACGCCCAATTAATAGATGCTAACCTTTGGGATGATTGCCAGCAAAAGTATGCTGATTTAGAAATCGTAAAATTTCTGAATAAAAAACCACTAAAACTACTCAATCAACTTATGGATAAAAGAATTAATTCTCCTCCAGCTTCATCAGTGGGACGGTTGTTCGATGCAGTGGCGGCGGCTATCGGTATTTATAGAGATGAATGTAGCTATGAAGGACAAGCTGCGATCGCACTGGAAGCTATAGTAGATGTTAGCAGCTTAAATAATGATAAAGAAACGGTAATATATCCTTTTAGTTTTAGCTTTTCAGATAGTATTTACTGTATAGACTCACGTCCAATGTGGCAAGCCTTACTCTATGACTTGCAACAGCAGATTCTCCAACCAGTTATAGCTGCCAAATTTCACAAAGGTTTAGCTAATGCGATTGTAGAAATGGTTAAGCACCTTCGTCAAGAAAATCCGATTCATCAGGTAGCTTTAACAGGAGGAGTCTTTCAAAATTGTATATTGTTACACCAAGTTAGGAACCGATTAGAAACATTGGGGATAAAAGTACTAACTCATAGCTTAGTTCCAGCTAATGACGGCGGCTTATCTTTAGGACAAGCAGTTATTACAGCCGCACAATTAATACACAAGTATTGATATTTGAAAAACCTCAGAAATAATTCTCTCTGTGTTCTTTACGCCTCTACGGTTAGTTTATCTTCAAAATAAAAAAATGTGTTTAGGAATCCCCGGACAAATTGTAGAAATTACCAACGCTAACCATAAATTAGCCCTAGTTAACATTGGTGGTGTGAAGCGCGAAGTAAATATTGCCTGCATCGTAGATGAACAACATCCTCCCGAAGCTTGTATTGGTGATTGGGTGCTAGTACATGTTGGCTTTGCTATGAATCGCATTAACGAACAAGAAGCAGCAGAAACATTACAACTATTCCAAGAATTAGCTGCAGCACAAGCAAGAATTAGTACTTAAATAATATTTTTTCTCACACAGAAAACAGTTTCAAACATCTTTCTTCTTTTCTCTTTCTTCGCGTCCTTCGCGCCTTCGCGGTTCGTTAAAAAAACTCCCTACCACAAAAGCAAAATTAACTATTCCCCAATCCCTATGAAATATGTTGACGAATTCCGCGAACCGGAAAAAGCAGAAGCCTTGCGCCGCGAAATCGCCAAATTATGTCGCCAGCTAGAAAAACCCATCAAAATCATGGAAGTATGCGGCGGACATACCCATTCCATATTTAAATATGGCATCGAAGAAATATTACCCCAAACCATCGAACTAATTCATGGGCCTGGTTGTCCAGTATGTGTTATGCCAAAAGGGAGATTAGATGATGCGATCGCAATCTCCCAAAATCATAACGTCATTTTTGCCACCTTTGGCGACGCAATGCGAGTTCCTGGTTCCAAAACCACTTTACTGCAAGCCAGGGCACAAGGTGCAGACATCCGTATGGTGTACTCTCCCCTAGATAGCCTGCAAATTGCCAGAGATAACCCCGACAAGCAAGTAGTTTTCTTCGCTTTAGGCTTTGAAACCACAGCCCCCAGCACCGCCTTCACCATTCTGCAAGCAGCAGCCGAAGGAATTCATAACTTTAGTATGTTTAGTAATCACGTTCTCGTGATTCCCGCCCTCAAAGCACTATTAGATAATCCCGATTTACAACTCGATGGATTTGTTGGGCCAGGCCATGTCAGCATGGTAATTGGCACTGACCCTTATGAATTTATTTCCCAACAATATAATAAGCCGATAGTCGTTTCAGGATTTGAACCCTTAGATATTCTCCAATCCATTTGGATGCTATTGCAACAGCTAGTAGAAAATCGTTGTGAAGTTGAAAATCAATACAACCGAATTGTGCAAAAAAGCGGAAACACAGTAGCCCTGCAAGCCATAAATAAAGTTTTCGCCGTTCGAGATAGTTTTGATTGGCGTGGCTTGGGTGACATCCCTTATTCAGGATTACAAATTCAACCTGAATATGCCCAATTTGATGCCGAACTTAAATTTACCATTCCTAACCTCAAAGTAGCCGACCATAAAGCTTGTAAATGTGGAGAAATCCTTAAAGGAGTCTTAAAACCTTGGGAGTGCAAAGTATTCGGTACAGCTTGCACACCAGAAACACCCATTGGTACTTGCATGGTATCTTCTGAAGGCGCTTGTGCAGCCTATTATAAATATGGGCGACTCTCCACCATTGCCAAAAAAACAATCGTCCAAAAACCAAAGGTAACTATAACTCAAGAACCTCTCCCCGCCTGCGGCTTCTCCTCAGACTAATACATCTCACAAATACTCTACGTACCTTTGCGTTTAAAAAATCCTCAATTTTAATATGAATATTTCCTCCAATAACCAAGTACAAAATCCTTTATTCCAAACAAGAGAACAAGTCCGCCGCCGCCAAAGTAAAGTGCAAGATACTCATATTACTCTTGCACATGGCAGTGGTGGTAAAGCCATGCGCGATTTAATAGATGATATCTTTATCAGTAATTTTGATAACCCAATTCTCACAGAACTAGAAGACCAAGCCAGCTTCAACTTAGCCCCTCTCCTCCAACAAGGAGACAGACTCGCATTTACCACAGATTCTTATGTTGTAGACCCGTTATTTTTCCCCGGTAGTGATATAGGAGAATTAGCTATAAACGGCACAGTTAATGATTTAGCTGTAAGCGGTGCTAAACCTCTATATTTAACTTGTAGTGTAATTTTAGAAGAAGGATTACCTGTCGAAACCTTACGCCGTGTCGCAGCCAGTATGAAAGTAGCCGCACAAAAAGCTGGTGTTCAAATTGTCACTGGTGACACAAAAGTTGTACATCGTGGTGCTGCCGATAAACTCTTTATTAATACTGCTGGCATTGGCATCATCCGGCAAGGAGTTAACATTTCTGCCCACAATATAAAACCTGGAGATGTAATAATAATTAATGGTGAAATAGGCAATCATGGGACAGCAATTTTAATTGCCCGTGGAGAATTAGCCTTAGAAACTAATATTGAAAGTGACTGTCAGCCGTTGCATAGTTTAGTAGAAACTATTCTCCATGTATGCCCACAAGTTCATGCTATGCGAGATGCTACACGCGGCGGTTTAGCCACAGTCTTAAATGAATTTACCCTCACTTCCAATGTCGGAATTCGTCTTTTTGAAGAATCTATTCCAGTGCGTGAAGAAGTCAACGGAGTTTGCGAAATTCTCGGTTTAGACCCGTTGTATTTAGCTAATGAAGGTAAGTTAGTTGCCGTAGTTCCAAAAGAGAATGCTGGCAAAGTTTTATCCGCAATGAAATTACACCCAGCAGGTAAAGATGCTTGTATTATTGGCGAAGTTATTTCTTCACCTCCAGGTATCGTATTGTTAAAAACACTTTTTGGTGCTGAAAGGATTGTTGATATGTTGGTAGGCGATCAATTACCACGAATTTGTTAATTTTTAATATATTTTCTAGTATGCACGAACTTGGAATTACCCAAAATATTGTGGCAATTGTGACTGAACACGCCAAAGGCGCAAAAGTGCAGCGAGTTTTATTAGAAATTGGCAAACTTTCAGCCATTATGCCTGACGCTATCCAATTTTGTTTTGATATTTGTACTCAAGGCACAATTTTAGAAGGGGCGACATTAGAGATTTTAAAAATTCCTGGCTTAGGGCGATGTCGCCAATGCGGTGCGGAAATTCATCTAGATAAACCTTATGGTATTTGTAGTTGTGGTAGCGTGCAATTAGATTTAATTACTGGTGAAGAACTTAAAATTAAAGAAATAGAAATCGAGGAATTATGTGTGTAACCTGCGGTTGTTCTGATGATGGCGAAACTAAAATTATGAATTTAGAAACAGATGAAGCTGAACATCATCATACTCACATTTTATCAGATGGTACTGTTATCACTCATTCCCACAGTCATGATACTCATATAGAAGCACCTCAAATTCATGCCAAAATACACAACACAACAATATCTTTAGAACAGGATATTTTAGCAAAAAATAATCTGCTAGCTGCCCAAAACCGGGGATGGTTTAAAGGGCGAAATATTCTTTCTTTAAATTTAATGAGTTCTCCCGGTGCAGGGAAAACAACTCTTTTAACACGAACTATCAATGATTTAAAAAATCAATTATCTATCAGTGTCATTGAAGGCGACCAAGAAACAGCTAACGATGCCAAAAAAATCAAAGAAACAGGTTCTAAAGTCATCCAAATTAACACCGGAACAGGCTGTCATTTAGATGCATCAATGATAGAAAGGGGTTTACAACAACTGAATCCACCTCTAAATTCAGTTGTGATGATTGAAAATGTCGGAAATTTGGTTTGTCCAGCCTTATTTGATTTGGGAGAACTGGCAAAAGTGGTGATTCTTTCCGTCACGGAGGGAGAAGATAAGCCGCTAAAATACCCGCATATATTCCGTGCTAGTAACATCATGATTCTTACCAAAATTGATTTATTGCCTTATGTAGATTTTGATGTTCAAAAGTGCATAGATTATGCTAGAGAAATCAATCCCAAAATTCAGATTTTTCAGCTTTCTGCAACTACTGGTACTGGGTTAGAGAAGTGGTATGCGTGGCTAATTGAAAACTTAAAAACTTGTCAGCATTAATCTCTTAACGCTTGACTAATATCTAATTTTTTTAACGAACCACAGAGACGCAGAGGACACAGAGAGAAGAAAGAGAAGGAAAAATTGCTTCACTTAACTGTCTTGAATTCTATTCTGTAAGACTGATATTTTTAGAATTGGCTTTGATAAAAATTGCAACACCCTGCACTTTAGGAGTACAGGGTGTAAAACAGCTATATTTTTTGTGATTCCCAGAGTGTGTCTATTTACCTCACAACCAATCTCGATAAGCAGATATTTCATTTACGCTGATTTCAAACGGCATCCCCTTGCCAAATGGCGGATAAACGCGGATTTTACCGTTGCTAGCAAACCGTTCTAACCTATTACCCAATTGGGCAATATTGCTGACTATATGCCAGTAAGATACTAAGTCAGGGCAGTCAATAATTAATGTTAGGATGCTAGCATTTGTAGTGATATACCACTGACAATTAGATAACAATACTCGCGTAATGCGATCGCAAGCTAAATAAAAGCATCTGCCAGTAGACTGTTCTAGCTCCATTTGCAGCATTCCATCCTGTTTAGTTACCTCAGATGGAGGTAAATCATCGGGAGGAAGCTGGTAAAGTTTAGAAGACATAATTTCGCACCTCTTGGTTGTAGCGCGTCAAACTCTCCAAGTTTTTTTGCAGATCCGAAGACGAGGGTTTGAGGGCTAGGGTACTTAAATTTAATTCGTCCTGAAATTTCTTGATTTTGTCTCGACAAGTCTCCACATCACCGATAATTGAGTTTTCAATCAAATAATCTTCGTCGAAACAAATGTTTGTGCGATCGAATGGTTTTTGGTTGGGATTCGCACTATTTTGCAATACTTCAGCCGAATTAGCTGTCATTTTCTTGCTAAATTGGCGGATGAAAGGCAATGCCTCACTCACTGCTTCATCAAATGTTTTGCCAACATAAAAAAAGCGTGCCAGCACGAAGTTTTCTGCACCACTAGAATTTAAGGCTCGATATTTGGCAACAGTATCCTTCAATCTGTGTAGGGAGAATGGCGGCCCACCCATCAAGCTGAAGGAATGTTTAGCAGCAAACTCGATACCATCATCGCCGCCAGTGGCAACATACACTGGTATTTGACTCTGCAATGGTTTCGGGTAAATGGTTAAGCGATCGCATTGATAATACTTGCCATTAAATGATACATCAGTTTCATATAAAAGCTTTTGAACCAGTGCGATCGCCTCTAGTGTCTTAGGACGTGCTTCACTTGGAAGTGTCGCAAAATGCTTATTTTGTTGCGGAAAGGGGCCGCCTTTGGCAACTCCAAATAATAATCGTCCATTGCACAGGTTATCTAGAGTGGCGATATCCTCCGCTACCCTAATCGGGTTATGGAATGGCAGTAACACCGCCGCAGTACCTAATTGGATAGTTGAAGTTAATCCCGCCAAGTGCGCCATTAACAGCAACATAGACGGGCTGAGATTGGATTCACTAAAATGATGTTCACTCACCCAGGCTGACTCAAAACCTAAACTTTCTGCCTGTTTTATCAGCGCGACTTGCTCAAAGATGGCACGACGAGCATCTTGGTGGTGATTATCGTAATTGCAGAAAATTCCAGTTTTCATTACTTGCGTTAATACTTTGTGCTGGCTACTCTAGTGGTTGATAAGTTCGTAGTAAGCACTTTAGTGCTTAAATGTTTGATAATTTTAGTCCTCAATTATCATCTATCAAATCATCCGATAAATGACTAATTTGCAACCCACTGCAACTCCAACCATAGGCGTGGATTATTATGTTTGATGTTCGACATCGGATCGCGCAACAATCGCTTGGCATTCATGCAAACTACCTGCACTAAACCCATATTGTCTGCTACTTCCCTGAGTATTTCTTTGTGAGCTTGCACACAGGAAATCATTTCATCAGAGCAATAAATTCCTATATATTGCAAGCGTCTAGCAGGTCGTCCCCAAAAACAGGTGATGACTTTCACATAACACCCGTCTAGTAATTCTCCAACTTTTGGGTAGTAGTGGTTGAGGACTCTTGTGAATTCTTTGGCTAAGATATCTTCAGCAATCATTGGAACTGATATTTCTGTAGCGTCCATCACGCTATTTAATATAACATAATTTTATCAATAAAAGATGACAAAATACCTTATTATGCTTAAATAAAAGATTAAATATTACAGAAAAAAGAGGCGTACCTTATTTGGTATCACCTCCGATTAGCGTAAAGCATCTTCATATTGAATGAGATATCAAAATAGCTGTGCTACCAAAATTTTGATATCAAAAATCATGAATTCAAAAAGTGTGTTTCACTTAGTACACTTTAAGGTTGAATTCCAAATATTGGATTCTTAATTATTATCGAGCATTGCGTTCGCAAACTAATACCTCTGCTATGATATCCGGCACATTTACAAAGTCTGTAAATCCTTCAGAACCGCGAATTGGTGATATAAATGTATAGTTTGGATCGCACGCTCCAGTGTCATATACTTGAATAAACCATCTATCGGGAAATCCTTCTATACCTAATTCTACAGTGTACCAACTCTCGCCAATTAGACGAGAGCTAAAAATTGTGAACCACTCCCGATTCTCTTCTGAAATATTCCAATCTGCCATCAGCAGTTCTAAAGCAATTTGCCCCGCATCTGTTGAAGTCAACAACATTTTTACTCCTTATTTGCGACTTCAGTATTTTCAACTTCGGTATTCGGAACTTCTGGGTATAAACCCAGTTCTTTAGCTAACTCACGCGCTACAAAAAATAAAAATTTGGCACCATCTTGATTGCCTTCATGAGCAAACATAGTTGCTACTTGTAACATTGTTTCTACGAAACCAGAATCAATCAACTCTGGCTTAGATTCTAAAACTTCTGGTTCTTGACCATTAGGACATCTGAGTAATTCATCAATCAGGTTAAAATACAATTGCTGGCGTTGTTCTGACATGATATTTTTGTTGATTTTAGTAAGTTAATTGAGAATTGGTCACTGTTCTATACTTTGCTGCCACAATCTCTCCAACATTTCAACTTGTTCTTTTAAAACAGCCGCACGATGCACAAGATATCTGTCATAAAAGAGAATACCTAACCCAACACAAATAGGGGTTAACAAGAAGAACCATTGCAAAATCGTGGCAAATTTATATTTTTCAGCAACAGTCAGCATTTGATGAATCACATTACGATCAGAGGATTGGATGCTAGTCTGAGGGGAATGTGTAACCTCTATCTGGGGAGCCAAAGCGGGAGCATTTTTAGTAGTTTTGTTAACTTCGTAAGCTAAATTCTGGGATTTTACTAAGTCCAGATGTCGCTCCCAAATTATGCCAAATACTACTAGCCCTGGAGAAAGCATTACTAAGGTAACTACACAAACTGTAAGGACATTTAAAACTTTTGCTTTCATCTTGGCTCTCCCTTGCTAGGTAGTCTGCACCCAGTAAGAAAATATCCTTTGCTGTTTATCTCAAACAGTTTTGATATTAAAATATGTGTAAACAGTAATTTTCTCAATCATAAGTTGTCAATTGTTTTATAATTACTACTGACTACTTACCAATGAAAAGTTACCAAATTTTTCGCAAAACGTAGGATTATTCAATCAGAAAAAACGCACTTAGATTCTATAATCTGGTTCTATCTTACTCTCAAAAGGGAGATTAAGAAGTCCCCCCTAGTTCACTCAGCTTTCGCTCAGGAATGTTGGGGGGTAGAGGGGAATCTCTGCGTAAATCCTATACGATTTATATCAGCCGCTCTCCACAAAACAGTCTACCCCAGCCCCGTTAAGATTATTAAATTCATTAGAATAGTACTCAAAGCCTGTAATCTTTATTTGATAAGCATTATAAAAATTTGTTGGGGTATGGGTGCTAGTGTTTTTCAGACGAGGTGCTAGTGTTTTTGAAGTGGGGTTCTGGTGTTTTTGTACTCAACTTAAAAGCAATGTAGGCAATACTTTAGAACTGTTTTGGATGCTAGTTTTCCTAGACAAGATTTGCACTCAAAACAAAATATCAATGTCTTTTGATAAAGATAAACTAATAAATTCAAAAAATCAATTAAATATTTTGAAAGTAAATTATATTTACGTAGCAGAAGGGAAATAATGATAAAAACTATTCATATATACAGAATTATAAAAATTTATCTTAGTTTAAGAGACAACAGTCAGCAATTCCAAATGGTAAAATATAAGAATGAGAGCCTCTGATAAAAGTTCTTCCTAAGCTTTCATATTTTGTAGTTTAGTTAAAATACATAGTATATGCACTCATTGACATTAAACTGCAAATTCAATACACACAAGCTTATTGTTACAAGTAAATACTTTGTACTAAGATTTAGAATTCTAGGAGTTAAATAATGCGGATTGCTCAAGACATAACAGAACTGATTGGAAGGACTCCTTTAGTTCAACTGAACAAGATTCCTCAAGCTGAGGGAGTAGTAGCAAGAATAGTTGTCAAATTAGAAGGGATGAACCCAGCGGCTTCGGTGAAAGACCGCATTGGGTTAAGTATGGTACTTTCAGCAGAAGCGGCTGGCTCAATTACACCTGGAAAGACTATTTTAGTTGAGCCTACTTCGGGTAATACAGGAATTGCTCTAGCGATGGTAGCAGCAGCGCGTGGCTACCGTTTGATTTTGACAATGCCAGAGACGATGAGCCAAGAACGACGCGCTATGTTGAGAGCTTATGGCGCGTCTTTAGAGTTGACACCAGGCGCGGAAGGAATGCGGGGAGCGATTCGCAAAGCCGAAGAGATTGTGGCTAATACTCCTGATGCTTTTATGCTGCAACAGTTCCGTAACCCTGCCAATCCTAAAATTCACCAGGAAACTACCGCCGAAGAAATTTGGACAGATACAGACGGGGAAGTGGATATCGTCATTGCTGGGGTAGGTACTGGTGGGACGATTACTGGGGTTGCAGAGGTAATAAAAAGCCGTAAGAAGACTTTTAAAGCGATCGCAGTTGAACCCAGCAACAGCCCCGTCCTTTCCGGTGGCGAAGCCGGGCCACACAAGATTCAAGGTATTGGTGCGGGATTTATCCCCGATGTTCTCCGCCTAGAATTGGTTGATGAAGTAATTAGAGTCAGCGATGAACAAGCGATCGCTTTTGGGCGACGTTTGGCAAAAGAAGAAGGCTTATTATCTGGCATATCCTCTGGTGCAGCTTTGTGTGCTGCAATTCAAGTAGGTAAACGCCCAGAAAACGCCGGACGTTTAATCGTGATGATTCAGCCTTCCTTCGGCGAACGTTACCTCAGCACACCCATGTTTCAAGATTTGTCCTTAGAAACTGCTGGTGTGCGTTAAAGATAGTGGGGAGAGATGAGGGAGAAACTGCGATCGCAATTTCTCCCTTATCTACCTTATGTCTTAGCGCTGTTTACTTAGACGGTTGCCATTGCCATTTGCCGCAGCGTCTTGCAATTTTTAATTCTTAATTTTTCATTTTTAATTCCCCAACGGGGTTGACTTCCTGACAAACTGGAATGCGGATTTGAAACTCCGCTCCCTTGCCGGGTTCTGAGGTACAAGAGAGCGAACCACCATGTTTTTCACTGACAATTTGGTAGCTAATCGACAAACCCATACCTGTCCCTTTGCCCACAGGTTTTGTAGTGAAGAAAGGATCGAACAGCCGTTGACGAACAGGCTCTGGCATACCTAGACCATTATCTGCAATCCGAATTTCGATTTGATGAGCATCAATTTGTTTAGTGTGAATAGTAATAGTTGGAGTTGTTATTTGTCCTTGATTTTTCGCTAATGTCTCTTCCAAAGCATCGATCGCATTACTCAACACATTCATAAACACTTGATTTAGCTGCCCTGCATAACATTCCACTTGGGGCAAGTTGCCATAGTGTTTAATCAACTCAATACCGACACGATCTGACTTTGCTTTGAGCCGATGTTGCAAAATCATTATGGTACTGTCAATCCCCTCATGAATATTAACAGCTTTAATCTCGGCTTCGTCCATGCGTGAGAAAGTTCGTAGAGAAGCGACAATTTGGCGAATTCGGTCTGCACCAACCCACATAGAAGACAGTAGTTTAGGCAGGTCTTCTAGCACGAATTCTAGATCGATAGCCTCCGCTTGTGACAGAATCTCTGGATGAGGAGATGGATAATGTTTCTGGTAAAGTTCCAGCAGTCCCAACACCTCTTGGGTATAGCTGTTGGCATGAGTCAGGTTGCCAAAGATAAAATTGACCGGATTGTTGATTTCGTGGGCAACACCAGCTACCAGTTGCCCTAAGCTTGACATTTTCTCGGTCTGCACAAGTTGAGCCTGGGTTTGTTGCAGTTTATAGAGAAATTTTCCGAGTTGTTCGGCTTTTTCTCGCTCTCGCGTTTCGGATGCTTGCAAAGCTTGATTATTAGCTTCTAGTTGTTGCGAGTAAGCTTGTAGGTTGGTGTAGAGACGAGCATTGTCGATCGCAATCGAAATTTGCGCGCTCAACAGACTCAGCACATTCACCCGTTCTGAAGTAAAAGCACCAGAAATAAGATTATTTTCCAAGTAAAGAAGACCAGTCAACTTGCCAGAGTGAATCAATGGTAGACACAAAATCGATTTGGATTGGTGAGTGGCAATATAAGCATCAGTCGCAAAGCGGGAGTCTTTAACAGCATCATTTAAAACTAGGTTCTCTCTGATTCTTTCTACATAGTTGAATAAGGCAATCGGGAGTAAAGGTGAATCAGTCTCATCTTGCCCGTTAACAATAACATTAACGTTCTTACCTTCAACCATTCCCACTGCTTCTCGCATCCATTGATCCTCGTGCTTGACAATAAAGCAACCTTGTTGAGCGCCAGCATTTTCGATGACATTTTTCATCAATTTTTCGAGCAAGCGACTCAGTACCATTTCTTCTGACAAGGCTTGTGAAGCTTTCATCACCGTCATCAAGTCGAGAATTTGAGCGCTTCCGGTAGTCGTAGAGATTGTTTGAAAACTTTGTAGGTAATTCTTTTCTGGTTTTTCTGTGTTTGATTGCACAATCAATTGCGGGTATTTCGATTCTAAATCTTTGACTTTAGCGATCGCACCCCAACGCATATAAGCGTAGTAAGCATCTGTCATGTAGGTTTTGGCAATGGCTTGTTTACGCCATGACAGATAGAATTTGGCAGCGAGTTCGTAAGCTAATGCTTCTTCGTTGATGTACTCGTTTTCTTTGGCAAGTGCGATCGCTTTGTCGTACATCTCGATCGCTTCGATTTTTTCACCTAAAACCCGATGCCTTTCTGCCTCTACTAAATAGAATTTGTGCAAAAGATTCATTGGGGCATGATGCGCCCATTTTTGCATTTTTTCTTGATTAGCTTGGACGCGATCGAGAATGCCTTGCTGCTCAGACTCTAGATTATCGCCATACATCGCCAATCGTATTAATGAATCGTAGAAATGGAAAATAGGAATAATGGGCAATCCTACTAATGCGTCCAAATACTTCTCTGCTATAGCAATATTTTCAATCGCTTCTGAGTAGTTTTCAAACCAGTAATTAAGTAAAATTTTGTTCCAATATATGTATGCAACTGCTGCTTTATCGTTCGCTTGGTGGTACAGTGGCAATCTTATCTGCTCATCGCAGGCTTCACCTTTTAGGCAGCAAGTATTTTCACTTTTCCCAAGCAGATTTAAGATAACCTGCCAATAGATGTCTATATAATTAAGCGCTGTTTTGTGCTTGATTTTATGAATAGCATTTCTGTTGATTGCTATCTCTTTTTCAAAGACAGTCAGTTCTTTGCCGCTAAAGTAAGCTAAACAGGAATATTGTAGTAGATTATAGCCTGCATATTCTAAATCTCCTGTCTCTATTCCGCTAGAGTAAGCTGACACCAAAGGCTCTAAGCTTTCTCTCAGATGCTCTTTCCAAGGTCGGATAAATAGATTTACGATAAAGAGTGTCTTGGCTTTGATTTCTTGAGCATTTAACTTTGACACTAGATTTAAAGCTAATTGGCCAAACTGATAACCTAAATCAATATCTCCCAGAACGCCACAAAGAAGAAAACCATAATTGGCATAAGCAAAGGGAGAAACGGAAGCATTACCATATTGGACGGATAAATTTACTTGTTTGCATACTGTCAAAGGCACCAGTTCTGGCACAGCAATATATGCAGCAGCAAAGATACTTGACAAAATTCTCATGGCTGCTGATTTATATGGATCAGTCATTTCAGGCAGATTGACTAAATCCTCAATTCGCCTTCCACTCAAAATTGCACCAGTTTCCGTCAATGCTTGCCCAATATCTGACAGGTTCGGTTGTTGGGGAAACTCTACTCCTAACAGTTTTAAAACGTGTAGCGCTGTATTAACCGCTTCTAGCAGTCTGTTCTGCCCCATGTAAGCTTGCATTTGAACTTCATACACCTTCACTGTGTCCAGCAGCGTTTTAGAACAGTTTTGTACTATCTCAATAAATCTCTGCATTCCTTCAAAATCACCGCTCAAAAAAGCTGCCTCTGCTGCTTCTGAGTGCAGTACTAATGTCAGTTCATATTTAGACTTCCAGCTTTCTTCTGCTAACAATCCCAAACCAATTTGCAAATATTTGATAGCAGAATCGTGCGCTGTGGATGCTTTTGCTCTTTGACCTGCGATGAGATTGAGTTCTGCAAGTTCATATTTTTCCGTTTCAGATATCAGTAAATCAGTACCATAATTGAGTTGATTAACTAAAGCAAATATATTTTCTTTACGTTCTGATGGTGTAGTATTTTGCAGCAGTAATTGACCAATTTTCAGATGCGTTGCTTTCTTTTGCTCATCAGGAATTAGAGAATATGCCGCTTGCTGTACTCGGTCATGTAAAAACTTGTAATCAACCTTGACATCTGTTAAATTAATTCCGCCTGATTCCTCCTGACTAAACACTAAGGGAATCTTATAATCCTGATTTAATGGCAAAATTAACCCAGCTTGCAGGGCTGACCACAATTGCGCCGCAGTTGTGAGGGAAGATGCTTCATTAACGATCGCTAATACATCCAGATTAAACGTGTTGCCAATACAAGCAGCCAGTTTGAGGACTTTCTGCGTCTCTAGGGAAAGTTTGCGAATGTTTCTCGCCGTCAATTCAACCACATTCAGGTCGGTAATACCGATCGCTTGAATATGTTGAATATTCCACTGCCACATTCCTGAATGGAACTCATAGGTTAATAAGTCTTCCTGGTACAGAGTTTTTAGCAATTGCGTTAAGAAGAACGGATTGCCAGCAGTTTTGTGTAACAGTAACTCTGCCAACGGCTTGGTGTGTTCTGTGTTATTTAACGTATCGCCAACTAACGCTTCCACATCGGTTAACTGCAACGGTGCTAAGACGATGTTATCTACCACCGCACCAGAGGATTGAATTTTGTCTAAACTGAGCATGAGCGAGTGGGTGGGCGACACTTCGTTATCGCGGTATGCTCCGATTAATAATAAATATTTGCTATCGCTATCCGTCATCAATAGCTCAATTAAGTTCAGCGATGCCGAATCTGCCCACTGCAAGTCATCAAGAAACACAACCAAAGGATGGTCTTGATTGGTAAATACGCCAATAAATTGCCCAAAGACGCGATTGAAGCGATTTTGAGATTCAGCTGCACCCAATTGTGTCACAGATGGCTGAGTCCCAATAATTAGTTCGAGTTCTGGAATCACATCGATAATGACTTGCCCATTCTCTCCCAACGCAGTTAGCAGTTTCTTTTTCCAAACTTGGATTTGGGCTTCATTTTCGGTGAGTAATTGCCCAATTAAAGATTGAAACGCCTGAATCAACGAGGTGTATGGAATATTGCGCTTGAACTGGTCAAACTTGCCTGCAATGAAATAACCCCTTGCTCCCACAATCGGTTTATGAACTTCATTGACGACACTTGTCTTTCCAATCCCCGAATAACCAGAGACGAGCATCATTTCGCTGCTACCACTCGCCACACGCTTAAACGCAGCCATCAATTTTGCTACTTCTGCTTTGCGTCCGTATAGCGTTTGCGGAATCAAAAAATGCCCGGATTTGTCTTGTCTTCCTGGTACAAAGTTTTCAATTTTTCCAGTTGTTTGCAGTTGAAACAAACATTCCTCTAAATCAGCTTTCAGTCCCCAAGCGCTTTGATACCGCTCCTCTGCTGTTTTCGCTAATAATTTTAAAATAACTGCACTAATCGCCTCTGGCACATCTCCCAGGATGCGGCACATGGTTTCGCTACAGGGTGCGGCTGGCATTTTGGCAATGTGACAGTGGATTAACTCCATTGGGTCAACAGCTTGAAAGGGCAAAGTACCCGTCAGCATTTCATATAAAGTTACACCCAATGAATAAAAATCGGTGCGATAGTCAACCGCCCGGTTCATTCTGCCCGTCTGTTCAGGCGACATATAAGCAAGCGTACCTTCAAGCAAATTCGGATTGCTCAAGGTGGGATTTTCTTTATCAAGGCGTGAGGAGATACTGAAGTCAATCAGTTTGGCTTCGCCAGAATCGGGGTTAATTAAAATATTGTGCGGCTTAATATCTTTGTGAATAATCTGTTGAGCGTGCAGTTCTCCTAAAATATGTGCCAGATTAATCCCCACCTTCAGGAAAGTAATCAAGGTGGTTGTTTGATTTGCAATCAGTTCTTGAAGTAAGCAACCCGGAATGTCTTCTAAAACTAAAGCCAGTCCATGCTGATAATTCTTTAACTCGTAAGCTTTTACAATGCCAGGAATTTGCAGAGGTTCAATGATTTGATATTCGTGGCGCAATCGCGCAATGTCTTCTAAGAGTGGATGTTCGCACAAGAGAGTTTTGACAATGACAGAGGCGTTATCGGTTTCTCGCCGTCCACGATAAATGACGGTTTTACTACCGGAGTGAAGGGTTTCGAGGAGTTGATAACCAGATAAAGTAGCTGTCATTGTTTTTTATTCTTGCAATACTAAGCATACTTACTATGCCCATGCAAGTTTAGCTTTGTAACATTTGTGACAAAAAGAAGCATTATTTCACGAGATGTTACAAAGACTAATTCACTCCAAATTTGTATATTGAGATTTGAGAGCATTGCTGCATCTCAAATTCAATAACTCAGGTTTAAAATCCTGTATTAATGCTTACAGTTCCCTTGCTTTTGGTGTTGTTGAGAATCATGACCGTGATTGTGATCTTTACCGTGGGAACAGTTTTGCAAATCTTGCTTCAGAAGCTTGTCGCTGATTTCTTGCAAGGATTCATCTACAGCTTGTAAGCCAATCCAAGCATCAATTTTTTGTATATCAAATCCTACCTCGCGCTGTTCGCCTACTTCTAATAAAGGACGGCGAATCAACAGTGGTTCTTTCAGCATCAGCGCTAAAGCGGTTTGTTCGTCCACTTTTCCAGGAACCACCTCACCAGATTTTATCTTGGGAGCGGAAAGATTGAACCATTCGGCTACGGGGCGATCGCCAAAAAATGAGCGCAACCGTTCAGCTGTCCAAGGTTCTTTTAGCAGGTTCTGTGGTATCACCTCATGACCGGCAGCTGTTAGCAAAACTTTCTGCTTAACACCACCTTTACAGCCTGGTTTGCTATAGAAAATTACCCTTGCCATTCAATTATCTCCTAATTACTCTTTCGCACTAAAGCGCCAACTACGAACCGATGAAATTAAAAATTCCTAGATTTATGGCTAACTAAGTCAAACTCAAACCTCTCACTTGGATCGGTTTCGCCATAAATATTAAAAGTCACAGTTGGTTCATCACCCACTGCTTCTACACTGTGAATTGCATCGGGAGTAAAGCTAATAATGTCTCCTGGGAAGAGAGTTATCTCTCCCGTTGCTTCGATTTTGTCCTGAAATTCTGGGCTATTGGTGCGTCGCCAAAAAGTATTTTTTTCTTGGCCTTTTAGCACCGCCACTATTCCCCACGTTCCATGATTATGAATGTTTGAACGGGTTCCCGGTGCAAATGTTACTGTTTGCACTGTCAACGGAAAACCCAATTCATCATATAGGAGTAAAACAGAGCTTCCCGTTTTGGGTGAAGGTTCTAAATTTTGACTTTGCACCCAGTAGGAATTTACCATCAAGCGCCTTACAAGCATCCGAACTTCTGGCAGACAATTGGTTTCATTGTCGCTGCTATTGAGAACATCTTCCACCTCAGTTAAAAACCGATAAAGGCGGTAATTCTCTCTCAATAAATCCCATGCTCTTACAGATTTACAGGCTTGATGCTGACCGTCCCCTGTTAGCAGCCAATCCCTACCTTTCATAATTTTTAAATTGATAGTGGAGACGATTGGATGATGATGATCGGTGAGACATTAGGAATATTACCTACAGGAAGTTTAGTAGGTATGGTAATAGGAGGAATGATAGAGTTACTATCAGTCGTCGCTCCTAATAGGGAATACGATTTAGTAGATAACCAATTGTTCATGATTTTCACCGAAAAGGCATTGGACATTGGGAATTGGGAATGGGGCATTGGACGTGGGTTATTCTCCTTGTGTCCTTGTCTTCCTTATCTGCCCACTGTTTACAGACGCGATGAATCGCGTCTCTACAATGCACATCGTCTTGTCGAGATGTGCATTGACTAATTAATCGTCTTCTTCTGCTGGACGTGTCAAAATATCCAACAGAATCCCAGAACCAAAATCATTCTTTTCGTCTATGTGTTTGACTCTGGTGCTGATTTCTTTGGCTTGCTCAATTTCTCCTAACTTTGCTAGCACTAATCCAGAAGCAGCATAAGCATTTAAGTACAATCGAATTTGTGGGTCTTCTTTGCGATTGACTAATATCGGCTGAAGTTGCTCCCAGTCATCAGGAAGTTTTTCTAGTTCTTTAATTTTATCTAATAATTTGACTGTTGTTTGCAATGCAAGAGAATAATTATTTTTATAATAGAAAAATCTATATGCTGCTACCAAGACATCTGTATTATCACCAGTCTGGTCTAAAGCTTGTTGAATATATTTTTCGGATTCTGATGTGTTCTCCCAGTTTTTTGCAGCTAAAATTAATAGGTTTTTGATATCATCTGGAACCTGAAACCATGAAAACTTATTTGTATTAGCTTGCATAATGAACTCCTGAATGGAGATAAGGAGGATCGGGGATATGAGGCAATATAGTTCGGTTAAAGCAAGAGACGCGATTTATCGCCATCAAGACGAAAGATTGATTGTAGAGACGGCGATTTATCGCGTCTTTGCTTTGCCCAATGCCCAATTTAAAACAAAGTGAGAACGTACACCAAGGTGAATAAAACAATCCAAATAATGTCTACGAAGTGCCAGTAAATTTCCGTCATTTCGATGAAAGTATGATTGGTTGCAGAATATTCACCAGGGAGACGCGATCGCCACAATGCGCGTAATATCAGTAACAGTCCTACAAAAACGTGCAACCCGTGGAACCCAGTCATGATATAAAAGCAGTTAGCGAAAACGTTAGTAGTCAGTCCGTATCCCAATGTTGAATACTCATAAACCTGACCACCTAAGAAAATTGCCCCCATGATTGCAGTAATCGCATACCACAGTTGCATTCCCTTGACGTTATTCTTTTTAATTGCCGTATCACCGAAGTGAATCACGAAACTACTAGACACCAGGATAATGGTGTTAATCGTCGGCACAAGTAGTTCTACTTCACTTCCTTCTGGAGGCCAAACTGCTGTAATACCTCTAAAAAACAAGAAAGTGGCAAAAAATCCCCCAAACATCAGGGATTCAGAAGCGAGGAATGTCAACAATCCCCAAACTCTTAAATCTGGATGTTCTTCGTGTCCTGCACTGTGTTCTTCGTTTGTGGTTGTAGCTATAGTCATAGATTTTTTGACAATACAATCTACTCTGTCTGTTGTGGAAGCTTGAATAAAGAATGAAGTCTGAACCAGCTAAATTTCCATTCTTTATCCAAAATCCTTGTTTAGCCAAACTCTTAACTTGTTCAGGAATTCTCAAAATTCCGAGTTTTATGTTCTGAACTCGGTCGTTCGTGTTCTGAACTCGGCCTTTCGTGTTCTGAACTCGGCCTTTCATGTTCCAAGCTTGAAATTTCGTGTTCCAAGCTTGGAGTTTCGTGTTCTCAAATCTAATGACTAGAGGTTTTAGTGACTTTGAGTGCGATCGCAATACTGAATATACCAACTAAGCACTAGCTTCCGGCGTTGCAGATGGCTGTATTTCACTACTGTTATCATGACCGTAGTCATAAGGGCCATGAGTCACAACCGGCAATACTTCCCAGTTTTCAATTGCTGGTGGCGAGCTAGTTGTCCATTCTAAAGTCAAAGCTTGCCAAGGATTATCACCAGCCAAAGGCCCTTTCAACCAACTGTAAATCATGTTGATGGCGAAAGGAATTACCGATATCCCCAAAACAATTGAACCGAAGGTACAAATTTGATTGAGGTCGATAAATTGGGGGTCATACATTGCCACTCGTCGGGGCATTCCTTTCAAACCCAACTCATGCATGGGTAAAAAGGTGAGATTAGTGCCGATGAAGGTGAGGGCGAAATGAATCCGTCCCAAACTTTCATTCAACATTCGTCCGGTCATTTTGGGGAACCAGTGATAAATACCGGCATAAATGCCAAACACGGAACCGCCAAACAGAACGTAATGGAAATGTCCGACAACATAATATGTGTCATGGACGTGAACATCAAAAGGCGCTGTTCCCATCGTCACACCGCTTAAGCCGCCCATGACAAACATAGACAACAAGCCAATGGCGAAAAGCATCGCACCTGTGAAGCGGATTTTACCACCCCAAAGGGTAGCAACCCAGGCAAAAATCTTCACGCCAGTGGGAACTGCAACTATAAGAGTGGAGATAGTGAAGAACATCCGCATCCAGCCGGGTGTACCACTGGTAAACATGTGGTGTACCCAAACGAACAAACCGACAACGCAGATGGCTACACTAGAGTAAGCGATCGCTTTATAACCAAAAATTGGCTTGCGGGAGTGAACCGGAATTACCTCCGACATGATGCCGAAGATGGGCAGAATCATTAAATATACTGCCGGGTGAGAATAAAACCAGAATAAGTGTTGATAAATTACAACGTTACCGCCTGCATCTGGTTTAAAGAAGGATGTACCAAAGTTGAGGTCGAACAACAGCAGAACTAAACCGGCTGCTAATACAGGTGTGGAGAGAAGTGCTAGCAGGGAGGTTGCCAAGATTGCCCAGCAGAATAGGGGTACTTGATCCCATTTCATGCTCGGAACCTTCATCATCAAAATGGTGATTACGAAGTTCAGCGAACCTAAAATTGAGGAAGTTCCTACCAAAACGATCGCAAGTATCCACATAGTTTGAGCAATTGGTGCTGTCACCAAACTCAAAGGTGGGTAAGCTGTCCAACCAGATTGCGAACCGCCAAAAATGAAACTACCTAATATAAGCGCACCGGCTGGTGGGTTTAACCAAAAAGCGATCGCGTTCAGCTTCGGAAACGCCATATCCCTCGCACCGACCATCAACGGCACTAAATAGTTACCAAATCCGCCAATAGCGCTAGGAACAATCCACAGGAAGATCATAATCGTCCCGTGATTGGTCATGAAAGCGTTATACAGATTGGGGTCGAGTACGTCTGCATCTGGTGTTGCTAATTCCACCCGCAGAGCGATCGCCATCAGTCCGCCGATGAGATAGAAGACAAACGCCGTCACCAGGTATTGAATACCAATAACCTTGTGGTCAACATTAAATGTAAAATAATCTTGCCATTTCCACGCCTTCGGATGGGAAGCGTGGCCAGCCACCATTTCCGGTTTCTTTCCTTCTGGTGGAGTATTCCGTGGAAATTCTACCTGCGTCATATTTTTGTCCTTTGTCTTTTGTCATTTGTCTTTTGTCCTTTGTCTTTTTGCCCTTTGTCATTTGTCTTTTGTCTTTTGTCATTTGTCATTTGTCCGTTGTCATTTGCCAGTTACCAATAACTAATGACCAATGACTAATGACTAATGACCAATAACCAATGACCAATGACCAATGACCAATGACTAATGACCAATGACCAATGACTCTAGAGTTGCTGCACTAATGCCCATATCATGGGTGTGGGGCGCGAGAAACTCTGATGTTGATAAGTCGGCTGGATTAACTGCAACAACTTGATTGGGGTTTTGCTGTTGAGCAATCTGGTTTTCTGTCCGCCAGTTATTATATTCTTCTGGTGTGTGGACAATTACCTGTGTCCGCATCGAACCGTGATAACCACCGCACAACTCAGCACAAACTACGGGATATGTACCTGGTTTGGTGGCGACAAATCGTAGTTCGGTAGGTATACCGGGAAGCGCATCTTGCTTCAAGCGGAAGTTTGGAACCCAAAATGAATGAATTACATCTTGTGCTGAAAGGTTGAGTTGCACATCAGCACCAACGGGTATGTGCAATTCCCCAGAACTAATGCCACTATCAGGGTAATTAAATAACCAGGCATACTGTATGCCTTTGACATCAACAACTAAATCGGCTGGTTTGTTTAAAGTTTGAGGAGACGCGCCGATACCGATTGTTGGAGCGATGGCTGGTGCAGCTGTTGCTTCAGTATCGCTGAGTGTAGCAGCAATTGCCGTTCCCGACTGATGAGCAACATGAGCCGCTGAATGAGGATGGCCAGCAGGCTCAAAACCGCCCATTTGGTTAAAAACATCTACACTGTAGATGCCTAAACCAAGGACAATCACTGTGGGAATTGCTGTCCAGAAGATTTCTAAGGGAACGTTACCTTCTATTGGTAAACCATCGGTATCATCACCGCGACGGCGACGAAACTTCACCAAAAAAATCAGAATAGTTCCTTCTACCACCAAGAAGAGTGCGATCGCAATGGTAAACATGACGTTGAAAAAACCGTCTACCAAAGGCGCTTGTAGCGATGCCTGCATCGGCATGAGAGTGTGGTTTTGACCGATCCAAATACTGATTGCTGTAACTACTATCCCAGCAACCAGAGTCCATAGTGAAACAGGAACTTGTTGCATACATGCTACCTGTGTAAACAGTCTTTTATAGGTAATGGGTATTGGGTACTGGGGATTGGGTATTGGGTACTGGGAATTGGGCATTGTTATTTATTCCCCATTTCCCATTTCCCATTCCCTATTCCCCATTCCCCATTTCCTTTTCACTTATTAACTTTCTAACGTGCAGCCATTAAAAATGGGGGAAACTTCCAGATTTTTTCCATATCTTTCCCCCAAAAAAATACAAATTATATTTCAACTCCTATGAAAAAGTTAGCCCCCTGCTTTCAAAAAAGCTAGTTGTTCCAAGAGGGCACTGTTGACCTAATATTGATTAGGCTATATTAGCAGCAAGTTTAAATTTGTTAATAGTTAACATTTTACGATTTACGGATTTGTTTACTGTGAACTATTTATTAGTTACAGTCAATACTTAGTATTCCCCTCAAGTTACCTTGCCTAGCCTATTTACACTTTTTACAAACAGTGCCTCCTTGAATTAACAACAATTTGGACTAACTCTAAAAACTCTAATTATTTACTGCAACATGGGTGTAGCAATTTTTCGGACAAATCCGCGAACAGGCTTCACAACCAATACAGTTTTCTGGAGAAGTAACTGCCATTACTTTCCGTTCAATTTCGTCATCGTCTTCATCATCTACAAATTCGCCTTCTTCATTGAGTGCCTTCAAACCTAGCACATTGTATCCGCAGACTTTAACGCATCTGCCACAGCCGATACATTTATCCTTGTCAATTTCTTGAGCGAATTTTGGTGTCCAAGCTTTACCGCCAAATGTCAAACCTGTTAGTTGTGCCATTAATAATTCCTTGGCAATTTTGCCTATCAATCTGTTTGTGCATTAATCATCATATTATCCTAATCTTTTATTCTTTTGTATTCAAAATTCACTTTTACTTGATAAAAAATCGATAACTTTGAACACAATTACAAAGGATTTTTGAAATCAAAAATAAATGCAAATTATTGCCAATAATAATTATAAATGCTCAAGTTTACCTCGTTCAGATGCTCGGCATGAGAACGCATTCATTGAGTCTCTGACTCAATATCTGACTGGAGGCAGCAGCCGCTAATCAGCTATTCCCATGCAGCATAAATTACAGGTTTGAAACCTACCCTCGTCGATAAAGCCTCATGTAAACGCAAGTATATCGATAAAAGTGATGATATTATTTTTCAAATACTTTTAGCTTTAGACAAAGAAATCTAGATAAACAGTATACATATATACAAAAATAAATGTTCATTAATTACATTTTTATATATGCAATATGTATTTTGCAAAGCAACAATTTGCCATTTAATCTGATTCAACTATTTATATAAATGATGACAAAATAAATATTCGTTTTACATTTAAATCAATATAATGAATTTATGAAGGAAACATAATCAATTTATAAAGCAACTGTAATTTTTATGGCAGAATCCGAACCTGCCTTAAATATTAAGATTATTAATAAATCAGATGAAGTCAAATCGCATCAGGCTTAAGTATGTTCTCAAAACACTTTATGATTAAAGATCGAATGTTCATTAAATACCTAATTAAATGAACATTAAGATATATTCTTAAGCTCGGTACAAACAAATTAATGATTTTTTTCATGAAATGTATAGTTAATAAATAAGTTTTGTCAGGATCGGTTTAAAAGCCTTAAATAGCTTCCGATTGGATGCAAAGTCAAAATATGGATGTGGGGAGTGAATGGGCGAGAAAAAATTATTCTCGCCAGAAAGATTATGTGGTAGCGAGTCATGAATAGACAGGACTCATCCAGGGGAGACCTGAGACAGACATCTCAACGATTAGAGTGGGAAAAGAGCCTTATGCCTTATACAATTCCTAACAACAGTTGCGTTGGATGTGACAACTGCCGCCCCCAATGTCCTACGGGTGCAATCAGAATAGAGGACAATGAATATTGGGTTGATCCTGGTCTTTGTAATAATTGTGAAGGCTATTATTCAGAACCACAATGTGTAATAGCTTGTCCAACTAAGTCTCCCATTCCTTGGCAAGCGAAAAAGGGAAGATGCAAAGTTGAACCGAGAGATTCTACCAGTTTAGACTTGTTTTCTAATGGCAAAAATAATCCATTTGCTTCTGCGATCGCAATTTGGGAAGCGTGTAATGTACTAGCACAGCGAACATCTCTACATTGGGAAACCGATGAAGAAGGGTACATCAGTTACAGGCGACAAGTCAATCAAGGTAGGGGTGCGATCGCTTTTCATATCCAAGATCCATTCAAAGTTAACGACAAAGCCACAGATATAGCAGCAATTGAGGCGCTTGATATCAGAGCCGCTTGTATACATCTAATTTTTGCAGGTTATGCCACAGCCTTAGAGCAACCTTGGGAGCAAGAATTTGCGATCGATGAGCGTCAAATCGAGAAATATTTGGGGATGGAGAAACGCAAAGACTTAAGCAAAGCTGCCAAGCTAGCTTTAATGAAAAATCTTGTTCAGCAAGCTTGCTCCCTAATTATTTCCATTGACTGGCCGCAACAAGGTCGAATTAACGGATTCTCTGTGACAAACAGCCGCTTATGGCACTTAGTAGATATTCAGCACCACTTTCAAGAAGACAATCTTGGATGCAAATATCTGATTGGGCTAACTTTTAAAGTAAAAGCAGGCGCGTGGGCGCAATATTTCTTAAACAAACAAGCGTGTAAAGAGCGAACCGCATTCTATCAATACGGTAGTCTCCCGAAAACACTACTAACTACAGTTATGAGCATTTGGCAGCAACATGAAGGCGCAGTCCGACTAATGCTGTGGTTGCTGTTTAAAACCAAAATGGGCAAAGAACAACGCATTACCATTCCTACCTTGCTGCGTATTGCCTACGGTGAAGAAAAAGTTGCCCTCGCATCCAGACAACGAGAAGAGCGTAAACGTCTGCTGCGAACCTTTGAAAGCGATTTGGAAATTCTCAATCACTATGGAATGAAGCCACTTTTCGATCCAGTTACTTACCCACCAGAAATTCAACCTTTATGGGCGAAGTTAATCGATCTTCCCGAAGATCCAGATGAAGCATTAGAATTTTGGACTAATGACGGTGGTGCTGAAACTCGCCTCACAGACACAGGCCCCCGTGGTAAGTGGAATCTGCTCATGAATGCGCGAATTCTGGCTTTTGAACTCCCACCAGAATGGGAACAGCAAATATCAGAATCAGAAAAAAAGCAACGGCGGACTGCTAAAGCCAAAAGGAAACCCAAAGCTACAAACGATTTACTGGGCGAACAGATTTTGCAGGCGCGAAAAAATTTGAATCTCTCCCAAAGAGAATTGGCAAAACTTACAGGTAAAAGCCAAAGCTGGATTCGAGATATCGAAAATGGTCGTTTAAAAGCCAAATTAGAAGACCAAGTTCTGTTAAGAAAAGTCTTAAATATGGCTTCATCTTGATTTTGGATTTGGAATTTCAACGCAAAGGGACGCAGAGGAAAGCGCAGAGGTACACAGAGGTTTTATTACGATTTTGTCCAGCGTTAACAATCCTCTGCGTTACTTTGCGCTTCCCTTTGCGTTAAAAATCATTTCTATGTACTATAACTCATCACCTTACTAGAAGTAAGCCAAAGGCTACCTACAGCATATTTAGTAACTACTAACTCTTTTGTCGCATTACATGAACTCTTCAGTTGTTGAGTCCTTGTTTCATCTTTCACAAGTTTCGCCTGGTAAGTGGAGAGAGAACCAGAAGGTTGTTCAAAACTCAATTCAGCTAGAATAGTATTATTATCTAAACTTTGCTCCAAAATTTTGCCTGCAACTTTGTAATTAAACCAATCCCATCCGTTTCTAAGGATTAGTTCTCTTTCCAAAACCTGAAGTGCAGCAGGCAGAATTCCCCAGCCTCTATATACTTTCTGTAAGCAGTGAATATCGCCTGATCGAGTCAAAATCGATCTAAATGAATCTCGATCGAGACGACCATAGTATCTTCCCTCTGGTAAATCTATGATTGTTGGTGCAAACCGATGTCCACCAAAATGCGATGATTTCCAAATTCGCACATTATCCAAGCACAAATCAGCATTACTAGCTGTTATATGGAAGTAAAAAGGAGCGCCATATCTCGCACAGCATTTATCATGGCTACCGTGGGTGCAAACTAAAATATCTCTAGTGGCACTAGTTTCTACCTCAGAATTAGAACTAATACCCCATATCCATTTTTGGACAAATGCTGCTACTTGCTCAATATTTTCTAACTTAAACTCTTGCTTTTGGTATCCATTACTTAGTCCCTCTTTTTTTTGATAAATCAAGAGCGTAGTATGATTTACTTTGTGTGAAATATCATTAGCAATTAAGAGGAATCTAATCGGTAGTTTAGCACGCTTCACTTCCTCTACCAAAATCCTCAAGTTCTGAGGAACCCATTTAGAATTAAAAGCTTCTGATGTCCAAGGTAAAGGACACTCAACTAAAATATAAGTTTGATAATTAGTGGCGCTACCAATAACATCTTCTCCTACTTGCTGTGACTCATCAGAACAAAAAAAAGTATTCATCTCGCTGTACTCATTAGCTTATTTTTTGGACAAAAGGTATTACAAAATACATTTGTGTTCTTAGCTACAATATCCTTGGCTAAAGGAGATAAAAAAGAACAATATTCATTTCCCATCTGAAACTAGGTAGCCACTTTATAACATCATTATTGATCGAGGTATTTCCGGTTAATAAATTCTCCACAATAAAGATAAACAGTGTCAAGATAGATTTTTCCGTATGAGCGGCGTTAAATTTGTATCTAGTTTTATTGTTATTTAGTATCTTATAAATTTTCACTTGCTGAAACTCGACTTTTCTTAACTTACTTTCTTTAGTAAAATCAAATATATTAAACCTTGTACATAGGTGCAAAGCTACTTGGAGACTTACCAAGGATTAACTTGCTGATAATATCAATGTAGCTGATATTACAATCCAAAATATTGCTAGTAGTAAAATACTTTTCTAAAGTTTTGGTGAAATTATTTTCATGGCTAGTTACAAATCCTGTTTTTACATATAAAAATATAATTTTCCGTTTTTTTTGTAAGAAAGATAATCCTAAAGATAGATGTGGAATCAGCCAATACAAATTTAAAAGAATTTCTACACTATTCATAATGTTTATTGCAAGTAATTCTCAATTAGACCAGAAAAATAAAAACACTGAAACTAGGGATAAATGCTTTAGTGCCCTATACTTCATGCGTCACAAGTTAATGTTAAAGCCTAGTGACTAATCACTAGCTGCGTCACTGACATCAACATTAACAAACCTGTTATTTACTTTTTTATCTAATCTAACTTCCTGAAGCGTATGTCAGGGTTTGATTATATTCCTCTATTTTGACTGTAACTGAACTCAATAATAAATGCAAGTATTTGAGAATCTTTATAATTTCATCATCGTTTGTTGCCTCTAGATGGTTGACTAAATCAAGGTAAATGGGCATTTTATAGTGGAGATAGCTCACTTGAGGAAATATTGATTCTTTCAATACAATAAATAAAGTTTCGCAATTGTGACAAATTGTTGCCCGTAGGGTAATCCGAATATCTGTGGCTATGGCGATCGCATATTTCTACTTCCATGCAGAATTGAATCATTTTTTACCACGGCATCACAAGCAGGTAAAAATCACCCATTTTTTTGAGGAGAAAGCGTCAATCAAAGACATGATTGAGTCGTTAGGTGTCCCTCATCCAGAAATTGATTTTATAAATGTTAATGGGGAATATGTAAATTTTTCTTACATAGTTACGGATGGAGATACTATCAACGTTTATCCAATTTCAGCTAGGAATGTTATTATACCAAGCATTTCTGTTTTGCCAGAACCGCTCAGTACTATTCGTTTTGTTGTAGATATCCATTTGGGGAAGCTTGCGACATCCCTACGACTTTTAGGTTTTGATACTTTGTACCGCAATGATTATGAGGATGAGAAATTAGCCCAAATATCATCCAGTCAAGGGCGGATTCTCTTAACTCGTGATAAAGGTCTATTAATGCGTAGTTTGGTAACGTATGGGTATTATGTTAGAAATACTAACCCTCAACAACAAATCATAGAAGTACTGCAACGCTTCGACTTATTTAAATTAATTGCCCCATTTAAACGGTGTTTGCGTTGCAATGGATTATTAGAATCTGTAGATAAGCAATCCATTATTGAACAAGTACCAGAAAATGTGCGAGCGCAGATCGATCTATTCCAGCGTTGCCAAGACTGCGATCGCATTTATTGGAAGGGTTCTCATTATGAACGATTACAACAGTTTATTGATGGAGTACTCAACTCACAAAAAGGTGACTAACTTAGCCAGCTGAAATATTCCCACTAATTATTTGACTACCCCCAATTCTTGGATCTTCATCTTGGCGATTCAAATCATCAGGATTAGGGTTTAGCTTACTCTCTCCAGTAACTTCTTCTGGTTCAATAGGATCTGCTTCTTGAGCTTTATCGATATCAATAGAGCGAGGAGGTTCTTTGGCGTGAGAGAAATCTATAAGTGGATCGGTTTGATCGGAAGTCATGAGTTATTAAATAATAGTGTAGTTTCTCTAGTGTTAAATGTATCTTTAGTGCAAACATCTTTCTTCAGAAAGAAACTACATGATGTGATGGTGTAAGAAAAAGCCAATGCAGATGCTAGCACTGACTTGGAAATTATGCGATCGCTGCGATCGCAAATCCTGAGTTTATGAATGAGTGATGGGTGGAGTGTATAAAGTGCCAACAGAACCATCTGTGAGATATTCAGGTAATTGCACTTTTGTCAATCAGAAAAAATACTCAAAATAGCTCAAATGAAAAGAATAATCGTGCGCGAGGGGAAAGGGACGAAAGCATACCCGACCACAGCCAGTACAACACCAATTAGAAGTATCTTTGAGTGCTGTGGCAATTTCTTTCCAGTTTTGTGGATATAAGCGTGAGCTATAGCAGTGTTTTTATGTAGAAGCGGAAGGGGGAAAGGTAAAAACTCGCCCGCAAGTGGCGCGAAATAATCCAAATTTTATGAGGAAGGTAAAAACCTCGCCCCTTGTAGGCGACCTGTTCATCCCTTTCCCCTTTAACCTTTTCCCCTTTGTTTATTTGCTGATGAGATTGGCTAACCACTTATTGATCAAAAAAGCTTACCTCCTAAGATAGATAATTTCTTGAGAAACCTTTAATTTAATTGCAAAATCTTAAACTAAAAATTTAATAATTTTTTTATAATTACCATAATTTTTATCAATATCAAAAGCTCTAGTAAAAAGCATCAAGTAATAGTACACTAAACAGTTAGTTGATGGTTGTAGCAATCAAAACTTCATTAACTCTTAACTTGCACCAAGCTCCGGTGAATAAAATTTACACGCCAGTTGCTTTGTATCCGCGACTTCAGTCGCCTGGTGCAAAATAATAAGAGAACTCAGATTTGGCAATTATTAGATTAGGTAAGCCAGTAAGTTTAAGCTTTGTCATCCTAAACTTTTCGGTTTACCTTGCCAAAAAAACTTACCAATCTATTAGGTATCAAGGAATAATGTTGAAACGTCGCACAATACTAGTGGGTTTATCTGTACTTAGCTTAACTTTGGCTGTGGGTACAAAAGTCTATGGGCAATCCACTAGCGGGCCAGATGCTTGGGAGACTGTCTATAATGATGCAGTTGCCAGCGCAACAACGACAATTTCAGTTCCACTTTTAGGCTCCTTGTTATCATCCATCCTGCAAATAGTTTACAACTTAACAGGTTTTTGGGGCGGTTAATTCTTTGTCTCATATCCCAAGAGAAAAAGCTTAAATAGCGGCTTTTGCAGTGTAGTTTTGTGGTAATTTCTACACCTGCGTAGACACTCTGCGTCTTGTCGCCAGACATTGCTTGACTATCGTTAAAGCAGATTTTCCCATAGCCAAATATTTCATAGCCCGTGAGGAGTCTTTTTTCTATGTTCAAACCTCGCACAATTTATAGTGCCTTAACTGCAATTATCTTAGCGTTTGCCATCAGCACACAGATACATATACAACCCGCCCTTGCCTCTGGAGGAACGTGTAATCCAACGGCAAATAACCTACCTGTATGCCCAAGTACAGCACTTTCAGAATCAGCAAGTTTCCTTGACCCAACTGCAACAATCATCAATCCCACAAATATTACCTTGGGTGAAAAAGTCTTCGTTGCCCCATTTGCCAAGTTAGACGCTACTAATGCCCCCATTAGCATTGATGCCGATTCTAATGTCCAAGACCAAGTGAAAATTACAGCTTCGGGAACAGGAGTGGAGATTGGTTCGCGTGTCATTATGGCACACATGGCTACTATCAAAGGTGCAGCCAAAATCGGTACTCAAGGTTCTACCGGGCCTTTTACTGACCCAGTTACCAATACTCAGTTCAGCAACACTATTCCCGAGATATTTCTTGCCTTCAACTGTGAAATAGACGGTGCTACTGTAGAAAGAAACACGGTAGTCAACTTTCTCGCGCGCGTTGGCCCTGGTGTTACCTTACCTGCTGGTAAAGTTGTCCTGCCTGGTAAAAACGTCACAACTAACCTACAAGCTACTAGCGGCAGCTTGGGGAAAGTAGCAAACTTAACACAAGCCGACGTAGCATTGATGGAAGGCATTATTGGAGTCAATGAAGCATTCGCCAAAGGTTACACAGACTTAGCCAGAGCAGATTTGACAAACGTAAAAGGGATAAATTACGCTCCAGCCACTTTTTTCAACCCCGGAGGTCTACCGCAGATAGGTGGAAGTGTTACTCGCGATCCAAACTTCCGTAATCGCATCATCGGCAATATCGTTCTACAAGATTCTTTTGCAACGCTTAACAACAAAATAGGTAATAGAATTTCACTGCGTGCTGATGAGGGTCAACCTTTTAATGTTGGGCAAATTGCTGGGATGGCAAACGATGTTGTATTCCACGCTTTAGAAACAACTAGCTTGACTCTTGGTAATGGTATTGGTTATGGGCCTCGCGCTCTAGTTCATGGAGGTAGGCAGGTTGTCAATGGTGTTGCGAATGGTGCTGAGACTAGCATAGGCGATCGCGTAGGGTTAGCACCGAACTCTGTTATATTCCGTTCAGTTATTGGCAACAACTCAGCAGTTGGGCAAAAAAGCGCAGTCTTCAATTCTACATTAGCTCCCAGAACTAATATTCGTTCTAGGGTAATATATGCCGACAACGGCAGCCTAATTTCATCTGTGGAGTGGTAATACCAATTTTGGATTTTGGATTAAAAATCCTTTCCATCAGACAGTTCTAGACCTCTGAAACAATTCTATCTATTCCAATTTGG
>NZ_JAVRCP020000031.1:0-67228 GCF_034530675.2 Nostoc sp. DedVER02 | reverse complement strand
CTCATAACAAAATTACTAAATGCACCCATCTATAAGTTTGACGTAGTTTGGCGCATCTTCATACAGAATTGGTATAAGGATAAATCCTGTAATTGGGCATGGTGAACGTTAATGTTGGCAGCTGCGTTAAAAGCGGAATTCTGCTCTTGTTCGTTAGACATGGATAAACAAATATATTGTGATGTATTACGTTTCTTTGCTTAATACCAAAGCATGGTATTAGCCTATTTTTTTATGGTTCCCATTTGGGCATCAGATGCGATCGCCCAGGCAGGTAAAAAGCCAGAAGATAGAGCCATGCAGAAGATAGGAAAAACAGCCCTCAAGTTCTTGATTTCAGTACTTCTACCCTGCTAGAACCACTTTGATTGCGGATAGAAATATATGAAATCTTATATTTTTAAAGCGTATGTATTTTAAAATCGGCGGGATGGTGGGAGCGATCGCTATTTTATTGAGTAATGGTAGTGCGTTCGCTGAAGGTGTTGGCATAGCGATCGCCCAAGATGCACAAAGATATATTACCGTAGGGCATGATAAATTAGGAAACAGCATTGCCCTGGACACAAAAACTATTAACGGCACGACATACAAGCTTTACGGAATGTATGGTGATGGCATCTTCGAGACTACCTTCGATGCATCATGTACAGAATCGCGGCTTTTTCGGAATCGCATCGCCATTTACGGTTCAGAGGGGCAGCTACTTGAAGAGGATAAGGAGAAAGGAGAAATACCTTTTGTCGCAAATTCTTCACCAGGCAAAGGAATGAAAATTGTTTGTCAAAAGATTGGGGCCGTTGGTTGGTAGTTTCGGCAATGGGAAAGGGGCAGGGGAGCAGGGGAGCAGGGGAGCAGGGGGACAAGGAGAATAACTATACTCAATACCCAATGCCCAATGCCCAATTCCCAATTCCCAATTCCCAGCTAGAAAATACTAAGGACAAAACAACGTGTCACGTGTATCTCGTCCTGTGGTTGGATTAGTTCCTTTGGCAAGTTTGCACAATTTTTTCTGCTCATCGGGACGCAATAGCGTATCGGTAAAATCTGCCCCGTCAATGATTGCACCATCAAATCTGGCGTTAGCGGCAAACGCACCTTCTAACAGCGCATTTGTCAAATTTGCTCTCACTAAACGAGCCGAATCTAAAGTGGCATTTCTCAAATCAGAACCCTCCAAATTTGCAGATTCCAAATTTGCTGCAAAAAAGCTGACACCGTTCAAATTTGCGTGGCTGAAGTTACTCTGACGAAGATTAGCTTTGGTAAAGCTGGAGTCTGTTAAATCACGTCCTGAAAAATCAGCCTCGACCAAAATTTCCTTATTATATTCGAGTGCTAAAGCTGTTGAAGCAAAACCCACGGTTGCAGTGATGCCAACTATTCCCCAAAGGAATAAGCTGAGTATGCTTGCCCAAAAGTGATAGTCTCTTTTATGCCTCAACCCGAATTGTATCCGGGATGAGTCGAGTGTAGAATCCGTTCTGCGTAGGCGTAGACCGCCGCAGGCATCGCTTAACCTAGAATTTATAGAATTCATAATATTTTTTAGTCAATGGCTAACCTTCCTCCATCCCATTATCCAAATATTGGTCATTTAGGAGAAGACCTAGTTGCCCAATGGTTGCAATCGACAGGTTGGATAATTGTGCATCGTCGCTTTTCTAGCCGTTGGGGAGAAATCGATATCATCGCCCAATATGATGGAATCGGAGAAGCAGAGGAGTATGGAAGCAGAAGCGCAGTCAGAGAAGTCAGGACTCAACACTCAATATTAGCATTTGTTGAAGTTAAAACCCGTAGTTCCGGGAGTTGGGATGCAGGGGGAAGAAACGCTATCACGCCACAAAAGCAAGCAAAAATTTCGCGGACAGCTGGAATATTCTTAGCCCAATACCCTGAGAAGGCAGATTATTGTTGCCGATTTGATGTTGCTATTGTCTCTTGTCAAAAGATATCAAAAAATCTGACTGGAGTTACAGCAACTCAGGAAGTTGTAGCTACTTCATCAGCCGCCGGATACAAGTTTAAGCTGCAAGAATACATTCTGGCAGCTTTCGACTCTTCAATTGATAATGGTTAATTGGTAATGATCGAAGAAGAATTCAGAAACCAGAATGGGCTAAACCATAGCTATCGGCTAACAGCAGTCAGAATCAATTAGTTGGTATTTAAACCTGCCACCGAGTTGTTTGCCCTTGGCGTTACCGTAGGGTAAACACTAATAGAAAATATATTTAGTGGGGGTGTTAACCCCTTGATTCGTCTGCCATTCGTACAAAATTCATAGATTTACTCTGAATTCTGACCCTTCGACTGCGCTCAGGGCATCACTTCTGACTCCTGAATTCTTTCTTGATAATTTTGTAGTGGCGTTACAACCAAATGCCATCACGCCAAAGTTTCTGGACAGTAACCTAAGCCCCGGACAAACTGTTGTCGGAAGGCTTCGATTTCGTCTCTCTCTGGACTTCCATGAGAAACAATCGCTACCTGATAGCGACGCATCACGTCTACAGGGCATTGTCCGGCTTCCAAACTCCAAAGTGCCATTTGCACCCTCATTGGCGGTTCGTAGCTAATTCCTAATTCATTTAGAAAAGCGCGAAAGTCGCCATCTTCTTGGGGTGAGACTTGACCTTTGAGTTTGATCCTAACCACCCAGCCATCAATTTGATGAATTACGGTGACGAACGAAACTGGTGTCTGGGGTCTAGCGTGCAGGTGTTGAACGACCCTCAGGGTTAGACTGGCATTTGCCAGATAATACAAGTATTCCATGTTTGTTGGTGCTTGGGATCAAAGCCAATCCTACATATCTATATTCGTCAATCATTGCCTGTTCCCGGTAGGGTAAAAGCCCCCGTTTTTGGATGGGGAGGTTTACCCAATTTTTATGTTAATTTTTCCGTGTTACTTAATAGTAACAATCTTATAGCCTTGGGAGAAAATTGAGCAAAGATACCTTAAAGTTCCTTTAGAAGAAAAAGCTAAAAGCAGCTTTTTTAAGAGAGTATAAATACTAAATAAAACAAAAACTAGTACAAACGAATTTGAAAGATACTTCTGGCACACAAGAAAAAGATTTGGAATTAGATTGCTCGGTAGCTGGCTATGACTACAAACTACCTCCAGAACTCATTGCCCAAAACCCAGCTGTTCCTAGAGATAGTTCTCGTTTACTAGTGGTTAATTCCCCCACTACAGGCATCGAAACAGAACCATCTCACCACATTTTCCATGATTTGCCCGGACTGCTACGCCCTGGTGATTTGTTGGTTATGAATAATACAAGAGTTATTCCAGCGCGGCTTTATGGCCATAAATCCACTGGTGCTAAACTCCAAGTGTTGCTGTTGGAAGAACGAGAGCATAACTGTTGGTTAGCTTTAGTTAAGCCAGGAAAAAACTTCAAACAGGGAACAAAGATTATTTTTGAACCAAGGGGAGCAGGGATTGAGGATTGGAAAAATTCTTCCCCAGTTCCTAGTCTCCAGCCCCTAATACCCAGTACCCAACTTACCGCTACGGTTTTAGAAACAGATACAGCAACTGGGGGACGTTTGTTGCAATTTGATGTGCCAGAGGGAAAGTCTTTGGTACAACTGTTAGGGATATTTGGTGAAGTACCGCTACCACCATACATTACTGCCTCGTCAGCAGATGATGAGCAGTATCAGACAGTTTATGCCAAACAACCAGGAGCGATCGCGGCTCCAACGGCAGGATTACACTTTACCCCAGAATTATTACAAAAGTTGCGCGATCGCAATATCAATCAAGCTTTTGTAACCCTACACGTTGGTGTCGGCACTTTTCGCCCTGTGGAAGTGGAGGATGTAACTACCCATCAGATGCACGAAGAATGGATTGAAGTCCCCGCCGCCACAGTAGAGCAAATCCGCGCCACTAAAGCAGCTGGTGGTCGAATTATTGCTGTAGGAACAACGGTAGTACGGGCTTTAGAAGGGGCGGCTGAATCTGGGAATTTACAACCATTTTGCGGTAAAACAGACCTGTTTATTTATCCTGGCTACCAATGGCGGGTAGTGGATGGTTTAATTACTAATTTTCACCTACCGCGTTCCAGTTTACTGATGTTGGTAAGTGCGCTGATTGGCCGACAACGATTATTGAATATATACAACGAAGCGATCGCTTCTAAATATCGCTTTTATTCATTCGGCGATGCCATGCTAATTTTACCGGAAGCTGTGGAAGTTAGGAGACGCGATTAATCGCGTCTGTACAAGAGTTGCGAGTAGAGACGCGATTAATCGCGTCTGTACAAGAGTTGGAAAATTGGAATTTTTTCTTTTGTGGTGGGTACTCTGACTTATGGGAGTGAAAAATAAGTATAGGTCTGTGATTTATGTTCGAAAAATTCCTATTTTCTCAGTCGTTACATTTATTTTGCCGGGTGACACTCTGTAGCTGTTCTGCGTTTTTGGTCTTAGCTGCGCCGGCAATTACTAATTCTTCGGGAAGTAAGCTGCTAGCAGAAACCGCAGTTTCTCAGGATCTCGAAGCAGCTAGCTTTTTCCAACAGGGAGTCACGCGCTATAACCGCAAAGACTTACAAGGTGCAGAATTTGCCTTTCGTCAAGCGTTGCAGCGAGATCCTAGCCTTGCGATTGCGCGGAATTATCTGGGTAATATATTCATGGAGCAAAATCGCCTGGATGTAGCTTTACAAGCTTATGTAGAGGCGATTAAAGTTAATCCCAATTTTAGCGAAGCTTATTACAATTTAGGGTTGGTGTTGTACCGACAAGGAGAAAAAGATGCAGCGATTACAGCTTATCGTCAAAGTCTGGTGATAGATCCCACAAGGGGAGCAGCGCTGTATAATCTGGGTTTAACGCTGTATGAACAAGGACGTATACAGGAAGCGATCGCAGCATACCAGCAAGCAATTAATGTAGATAGTAGCAATGCCAACGCTTATTTTAACTTAGCGATCGCCTTGCAACAACAAGGTCAAACAGAACAGGCGATCGCCACTTATCGCCAAGTATTGCAGCTAGCTCCTAAAAATGCCACAGCCTACAACAATATGGCAAATTTGCTAGCAACTCAAGGTCAAGCTTCTGAAGCTATTTCTGTTTATCGGCAAGCTATTCTCCTCAATCCTAAAAATGCCTCAGCTTACTATAACTTGGGAGTCACTTTATATAATCAGGGCGAGATGAAGAAAGCTGGTGGAGTATTGAAACGTGCCCGTAAGGAGTATCGTGAGCAAGGGAACATTGAGCAAGCTGAGAAAATAGAACAGCTAATGCAACAAATTGCCCAGAAAATTCAGCAACAACAGCCTCAAGCCAGTCAAACAGCTACTCCTTCTCAGACTCCAGACAACACAAGTAAGGTAATACAAACACCTGAGCCACAAACGTTAAATCAATCAGAAACTCCAGCTAACCCTGTTAATGTCCCTATCTCTGTTGAACCACAGTCTACATCAACAAGTCCTGGACAATAAAAAACTCAGAGTTGGAAATAAACGAATAAGTCATCCGCCAGTCTTCAGAATTCAGCATACATTTTGAAGACTGGTGCTTTTATTTTCCTTGATAGTTAATAACTCCTAACTCTCAACTCCTAACTTTTCTAAATCGGCAAACGATTGATATCTTTATTGCAGCCAATAACTACCATTGCTGAACCACGTTCTAAACGCTTCGTGGCATCAGGATTAATTTGAAATTTCCCATCCTGGCTTACAGCTAGCAAATTTAAACCGTAGCGGTTACGAAGTTGAAGTTCGGTGATGGTTTTGCCGTGAAATTCATCAGGCACAATCAACTCTACAATACTGTTATCTGGGTCGAGATCAAAGCGATCCAAGATTGCTGGTTTGGTTAGTGTACGCGCTAAGGCACAACCCGCTTCATACTCAGGAAAAACAACGTGATCTGCTCCTACTCGCCGCAACAGTTTACGATGAACTTCACTAGAAGCTTTGGCAACTACATGGGGTACACCAGCTTCTTTCACATTTAAGGTGGTTATGATGCTTTCTTGAACATAGTTGCCAATTGCTACGATCACAGTATCAAATTCAAAAATTCCAGCTTCTTTTAGTGCAGCTGGTTCTGTAGAATCTAATTGCAAAGCATGACCAACGATTCCCTCAGTTAATGCTTCTGAAACTCGTTTTTCATCAATATCTGTTGCCAGCACTTGATAACCAAAATTATGCAGTGTAGAACAGACCGATCTACCAAAACGACCTAACCCAACTACAGCAAATTGTTGGTTATCTTTACGTAAACTGCGAAAAAAACTTAATGATGACAGATTCACCGTTGTTATCCTTATTATGGCTCCCTGTATTTAGGGCAAAAAGCGGTTATACCGTTTGAATTAAAAATTATATTTTTTGCCTTCCAATGTATATTTTATCAGTTTATTCATTAGTCATTACTCAATTGTCAATTGTCATTAGTCATTAGTTATTCTTCCCTTGCCTCCCCTGCTCCTCCATCCCCTACTCCTTCTCCCTAACTATCCCACGAGTAAATTTTCTTCAGGATAGTGAATTCTGGAAGGACGCGGATCTCCTAGTACAGCAGACATCAGTAGTAAAACACCTACTCGTCCAATGTACATAGTCATAATTAAGATGAGCTTTGCTGTTATAGAGATACTTCCTGTAATACCTGTAGAAAGCCCCACGGTAGCAAAGGCTGATACCACTTCAAACAAAATTTGAATAAAATCTAATGTTGGATCTGTGAGGCTGATTAAGATAGTAGCTAAAATCACGGTTGTTACTGAAGCTACCAATACACCCACAGCTTTCAAAATTAAAGATATTGCTATCTTGCGATCGTACAATAAAACTTCTTCTTTTCCCTGGAGAATAGCTTTAGTACAACTGGTTAAGACTCTTACAGTTGTTGTTTTTATACCTCCTCCAGTACCACCTGGACTTGCACCAAGAAACATCAGCGCAATCGTAATAAATAGACCAGCTGTGGTCATTTTGCCAATATCGATGGTGTTAAAACCAGCAGTTCTGGGAGTAACAGATTGAAACCAAGCTACTAATATCTGGTCACGTAAATTTAGATCGCCAAATGTTTCAGGGTTTCTGATCTCTATACAGAAAAAAGCAACTAGCCCTAGTAATAATAATATCAAGGTTGTGCTGGTTGCAACTTTAAAGTCTAGAGAAAATCTTTGGGTTTTAATAGATTTTTTTAAAATACGATCGCGCAACCAAAGGTACATCTCCAAAATTACCTGATAACCAATTCCCCCAAAGATAATTAACATTGTGATGGTAAAGACTACTAAGAAAGATGATTGATACCCAATTAAGTTATCTTTGAATAAACTAAAACCAGCATTATTCCAAGCATTAATACTATGAAAAATAGCTAGCCAAATTCCTTTACTCCATCCATACTCAGGAACAAAAGCTGGCAAAAGTAAGAATGTACCTGTAATTTCAAAAATTAAAGTTGTGGCAATAATTGAACGGATAACTTGGGTACTACCACTCATTCCCGGTCGGTCTAAAGCTTGTTGAATAGCTATTTTTTGCCGCATATCAAACCTACGACCAATGAGCAAAATCAGAAATGTCGTAGTTGTCATATAGCCCAACCCGCCAATCTGAGCTAATAATGCGATAAAAAATTGACCCCAAAATGAAAAATAAGTACCAGGATCGACTACTGATAAACCTGTGACACAAACTGCGGATGTCGAAGTGAATAGTGCCACAATTAGGTTATTCCATGCACCATTGCTAGTTGAAAAAGGCATCATCAACAGAATAGTACCTACAGCGATGACAGCCAGAAATCCCAAACAAATTGTCCGAGCAACAGTCATAATTAATTTGTAATTCGTAATTCGTAATTCGTAATTAAGGAAGTTAGATTTTATCTGGGTTTATACCTCTTGTATGTATACATTTTTTTAGAGAATTGGTAGAAACTTCAGGGAAAACAGTTTATTAGGGTAAAACTGAGGAATTTTTCTAAGCAGGATAAATTACGCTTGACTTTCTTTACAAGCAAAAATACCCTTATTTAATTAAAAACATACATGGTAGCCTATCTGTATGTTTTTTTTTAAATTCGGCTTTGTCTTAACACTGCTTTTTTCATGAGTGCAACACTTTACCAGCAAATTCAGCAATTTTACGATGCTTCATCTGGTCTGTGGGAACAGATATGGGGCGAACACATGCACCACGGCTATTACGGCGCTGATGGTAGCCAGAAAAAAGACCGTCGTCAGGCTCAAATTGATTTAATCGAAGAATTGCTCAATTGGGCAGGGGTAGAAGCAGCAGAAAATATCCTAGATGTGGGTTGTGGAATTGGCGGTAGTTCTTTATACCTTGCACAAAAATTTAATGCTAAGGCTACAGGGATTACATTGAGTCCTGTACAAGCCGCGAGAGCAACGGAACGCGCCTTGGAAGCTAATTTGAGTTTGAGAACACAATTCCAAGTCGCAAATGCTCAAGCAATGCCCTTTGCTGACGATTCTTTTGACTTGGTTTGGTCGCTGGAAAGTGGCGAACACATGCCAGATAAAACCAAGTTTCTCCAGGAATGTTATCGAGTATTAAAGCCTGGTGGTAAGTTAATTATGGTGACTTGGTGCCATCGACCAACAGATGAGTCTCCACTAACAGCAGATGAAGAAAAGCATTTGCAGGATATTTATCGGGTGTATTGCTTGCCTTATGTGATTTCTTTGCCAGAGTATGAAGCGATCGCACATCAACTACCATTACATAATATCCGCACTGCTGATTGGTCAACTGCTGTCGCCCCTTTCTGGAATGTGGTGATTGATTCCGCATTCACTCCCCAAGCGCTTTGGGGCTTACTTAATGCTGGTTGGACTACCATCCAAGGGGCATTATCACTGGGATTAATGCGTCGCGGTTATGAGCGTGGGTTAATTCGGTTTGGCTTATTGTACGGCAATAAGTAGAATTCCACTTCAGGAAAAAGATGTCATCTAGGAGCATTGAAGCAGATGTTCCTAGTTATGTATCATGAGACTTGATAGGGGGTTTGGAGCGATTGCAAAGCTTGTAAATTACAATGCATATATCGGAGAAACCTTATAAAATTAAGTTTCTTCTTGTTAATTTCAGCAAATGCCACTCGAACTGCAAAACCTCACAGGCGGTTACACCACAATCCCAATTGTTCAAGACATTAACCTTACTCTACAAACAGGAGAATGGTTGAGTTTAGTTGGTGCTAATGGCTCAGGTAAATCTACTTTATTAAAATTGCTGAGTCGTATTCTCTCCCCACGGCAGGGAACAGTCCTACTTGATGGCAAAGCAATTCATTCTCAACCACCAAATCTAGTTGCACAAAAACTGGCTTTATTACCGCAACAACAAACGGTTCCCGTAGGTTTAACAGTACGACAATTAGTAAGTTTAGGACGCACGCCACATCAATCTTGGTGGCAATGGGAATTAAACGGTCAAGATTGGGTGAAAGTTGAAGCTGCAATTAAAAAGACGCAACTAGAAAAATTAAGCGATCGCTTAGTTGAAGAACTTTCCGGTGGTGAAAGACAACGCGCTTTTTTAGCTTTAGCACTAGCGCAAGAACCAAAAGTTTTACTATTAGATGAACCGACAACTTTTTTAGATATCAACTATCAATTACAGTTATTGGAATTACTGAAAAATCTTAATCAACAGCAAGAATTAACTATTGTTACCGTTTTACACGAACTCAACCTAGCGGCACGATATAGTTCTCGCATTGCTTTATTAAAACAAGGTCATCTTTGGGGAGTTGGCAAACCTGAAGAAGTTCTGACACCGAGTGCGATCGCCCAAGTATTTGGTGTGGAATCTGTAATTATTCAAACACCTGTGGGTTTACAAGTTTGTGCAATTTCTGCTGTGTCACCATAACTCTATTACTTTGTTAACCAGAGTTTGACACTTTTTTATTACTTCTGTACAATTTTGCCAAATATACCCTTACAAATGCCTTAGTTAGGAATATTTATCGACGAACCAATTTATCAATAACTTTGTTATTGTCCATAACTGGTTGCTCAACATTGAAAGCTTTATTAACAATAACTTGCTTAGGTGATTGAGCGCCATTTTGGATGTACAATCCTGGTAATACACTCACTTTAACCTCTTTAGATTCAGGCACTAGACTTACTTGAAGCTCATGAAGAACTCGCTGCTGTTCCTTGATAATTTGGGTCAGTTCGTTTAGTTTTTGAGTGTGTAAGTCATCCAATTTTTCATGTAGCAGTTCAATATTTTGTCCAGCTTTCAAATTCACCTGATGGTCAATTTCGGCGTTTCTCCGATCGGTATCAGACTGACGATTTTGGCTCATCAAGACAACTGGTGCTGTATAGGCTGAAGCAAATGAAAACACTAAATTGAGCATCATGAACGGTGATTCATCCCAGTGGGGAACCCCAGGCATTGCATTTATACCAACCCACCCAGCTAAAACAACGCTTTGCCCAATGAGAAATCCCCAAGAACCTACTTTCATCGCTAATTTATCAGCAATGACTTGTCCGCGAGTCAGTGGTTCAGTGGAAATGTTTTGGGCTGCTGGTTGTATCTCTACAACTTGAGGTTTTTGAACTACTTTTGCATCAATATTGTTAGACGATACTTTTTTAAATGGATTCATGTTGCACCTCTTGGCGTTATTTCTGCCTGTGTTGTTCCTGATGACTTTTAATGTACGCTGATTAAACGATAGGAGCAAATATTGTTTCTTCTCAAAACGATAGAAAAAAGTGATGGAACGTTAAAGGCAGCGATCGCAAGTATTGGATTGAGGGGTATAGGGGCGATCGCACTCCAGCCTAATGTAGTGGTAATGAAAATTTACCAATTAACGGCAGTGCAAAGAGTCTCAACAGCCAGAGGATATCTCAGAGTGGCAACTGAAAGCGATCGCTCCAATTAAATTACTTTCTATGGCAGCTTATGTAAACTGCGATCGCACCTCCATCCTCTAAAACACCGATTCCTTAATGGGGAAACTAGACATTTAGCTAAGACTTGGTTTCTTGTGTCTGTGCGTCGATAATTACACTCCAATCATCATTTGTCACAGCAGCTTCAAGTTGACGCTGACGTTCGGCTATACTCGCATCTATTGTTTCTAAATCTTTAGAGAGGCTTGTATCAGCCATTGCTTTCCGTAGCTTTAGCTTTTTCTCCTCATAAGCTTGACGTTCCGCCTCGGACATTACCGCCTTTGCAGCTTCACCTACCGTACTAGCCCACATTTCGCAATCTGTTGCATTTCCAGGTGGTGTGGTTTCGAGTTCTGCTATCCACGCATCTCGCAAGTCTTCCATCTCTTGACGTTTGGGGAACTTAAATGCTTGCACACGCACAAAAGCACACTTTTGCTGACCATTTTGGGTGACATGACTATTTAGTGAAAGCAAGACATTTCGAGAATAGCCAATATACTGCACGCGGTGTTCTACATCTAATACTGCGTAAACACCTGCAATTTTAGCGTTTTGAGCAGATGCACTCCAAGCTTCAAGGTCAATGATTTCAGTACCATTATTTGCCAGTTCAGGGGTTATACTCACCTCAGTAGCGGTGTGTTCGTCATCAGAACTATACAAAAATTCATGTAGCCCACGGTGGTTTATGGGGACATTTTGATGTTCTATTGGCGGGTTGTGCTGAGTTTCCATCGTCGTTTATCTCTGAGTTATGACAGCAGATTGCAAATATATGCCTTTAGAATATTGAAGCTTAAATCTACTCATATCCCCAAATTATTGCTGACAAAGCGAAAACAATTATTAGACCTGATATGAATCAATTGACACCCAAAAATTGGATATTCATCAAACAGCGACTTACCCCTTATCTATTTTTACTACCCGCCTTGATTCTTTTGGGGTTAACAGTCTTTTTACCAGCACTACAAGCCTTTTACCTCAGCTTTACCAGCTACGAAGATATCGCCCAGCCGCCACAATGGATAGGTTTCGCCAATTTCCTCAAACTTTGGAAGGATGCTGTTTTTTGGAAAACCTTGGAAAACACTTTTTTATATCTTGTGGGTGTAGTCCCAATTTTAGTAATTGCTCCCTTAGTGCTAGCAATTTTGGTAAATCAGAAACTGCGGGGAATGAATTGGTTTAGGGCAGCGTACTACACCCCAGTAGTAATTTCAATGGTGGTTGCGGGAATAGCTTGGAAATGGCTGTATGCAGAAAATGGATTGCTGAATCAGTTATTAAAAGCTTTGGGGCTTTTTCCAGAAGGTATTCCTTGGTTAACTAGCCCAGAAAAAATTTTTGGTATTGTACCAATTTCTCTTGCCAGCGTGATGGCTGTCACGGTATGGAAGGGACTAGGCTACTACATGGTAATTTATTTAGCGGGGTTGCAATCAATTCCTGCTGATGTGTACGAAGCCGCAGCCATTGATGGCTCTGATGGTATTAACAAACATTGGGATATTACCATACCATTGATGAAGCCATATTTAGCATTAGTAGCGGTGATTTCGGCTATTTCTGCGACCAAAGTCTTTGAAGAAGTATATATTATGACCCAAGGCGGGCCACTCAGCAGTTCTAAAACGATTGTTTATTATCTATATGAGCAAGCTTTTAGTAACTTGGAAATTAGCTATGCTTGCACAATTGGGTTAATGTTATTTTTGATAATTTTAGGATTATCAATTTTGCGATTAACTATTAATCGGCAAGGGGACGAGAATATCACCATCTGAATCGCCGCCCTGGAATGGTTAATATTCGCAAAAATAAGGCGGGGGGATTTTTACCGAATCGTATTGTCCCCATTTACTATCTCAAATTATTTTTCTCTATAACCCCCAGCGTAGTTAATTACGCAGATTGTTCTATATGATTTGTGAGTTCCATAAGCAACGCCAGACACTTTAAAAGCACCGTTAAAAATGTTTGTTCTATGACCGCGATCGCGCACGCCATCATCAATAATTAATTGCATGACGATATCTTGGGCAGTGTTTGGGCCATAGCTGATATTTTCGCCTGCGGTTGTTTGCCATTTACCATATCGGTTGATGCGAGTAAAAGGGTTGCTACCATCGCTACCATCATGACCTGTAGCACCTTTTGGGCCTTGGTCTTTAACATGGTCTTCTGCTCCTAAAGACATACCTTTTGAGGCACTCAACGCTCCTACAGGACGTGCAGATTTCAAAAATGCGATCGCTTCATCGACTGCTTTGACTCCTTCTTGAGTTCGCAAATAGGTATTATTAGCAATTTTGACTCGGTTCCCCTGAAAGCGCTTTCTATAGTTTTCCAAAATCGGGAGATATGACTTGGGATTTGTTCGTACCTTATTTGTTTCAACAATTACCTGTTGTTCTAGAGGTGAAAGGTAACTCGCCTTTGCTAATAATGTTGGATTACTTGATTTAACTACTGCTGGGTTAGAATTTGCCACAGATGGGCTAGATTGTAACAGTTGATTTGAGCAACCGAATATCAGGGTAACTGGTAAAAGTACCCAAAATTTAATGCGATGCATTTATTACCTCAAAGTTTTTTCTATGGATTAATTTAGTGAATTAGAAGAAATAAAAATTTTTAACACACAGAGAATTCTATAGACGCTTCTTTATTAGTAATTTTAGAAGCGGCTTGTTGTCAGACATCAGAATTTCTACCAGTTCCATAACCAGAACAGAAATAAATTTATCAAGAGTTATAGATAACGCTGTGATGGTCTTTGTTCCTTGAGTGTTAAAAAAGGATTACTTAATACCTGTTGTAACCTAGCCAACACTCAAACGTAAACCACAAAAAATATTTTTACTTGATTACGCTTGCTTTTAAGTACAATAATTTAGAAAGTTAGCTTATATCAAATATAACGCAAATAAAAACTTTGCATATTTGCGTTTGACAGAAAAATACAGAGTTTATATCGTGTCTGCTTAAAGAAGCGTTGTTGCGATCGCTTGTTCTCAGTGTAAGGAAATAAGCCCAAAAAAATTTGCGATCAATTGACTAATTACGCCTGATTTACTGGATATAATTTCAAACTTTGAGAAACCAACGTTGTCGATACATTAGAACACCAACAGCCCACCACAACAACACGGTGACTATGGCGAACAAAAGGGAACCATTCAGAAGTCCCGCCCAAGATGCAAAACAATTCTGGTAAATCCAATTGTAGGTGCTGGGAGCGTCCTTACTTGTGCCGATAGTGGTTTTCACTAAGATTTTAATCAACAAAACAGATGGAACGAAAAGTGCGATCGCATTTAAGCCCATAATTTCAAAAGGTTTACTCCAGCGACGATTCAGCCGAACTTCGATAAGTTCATAACAAGCTGCTAGCAAAAGTAACGCCCAACCGCTAGTAAAGACTACATAAGAACTTGTCCACAGCTTTTTGTTAATGGGGAATGTCCACCCCCACGCCCAACCAATAATTAAACAACCAACTCCAAATAATCCTAACCCGATGCTTGTACGTGATTGTACAGGTTGGCTGCGTATCCATTGACCAGCAAAGTAGCCAGCGAGGACGCTTACTATCGCAGGAATAGTACTGAACAATCCTTCTGGATCTCCCATAAATTTGAAACCATCGCCTTTATAGAGATGTGCTTTGGGAATAATCATCCGGTCAATATAAGCAGCAAAATTACCTTCTCGTGTCAGAACTCCCGCGCCATAATCAGGTACTGGTAGATACATCATCGTTAGCCAGTAGCCGATAAGTATTACTCCTGCGAGTATCCATTGACCTTTGCGCGGAAGGTTGAGAACTATCAAGGAAGTCAACAGATAGGTAATACTGATGCGCTGCAACACTCCCATAATGCGGATGCTACTCAAATCAAAAGTCCAAACACCTTGATTCCAAAAGCCATTTAGTAGCAATCCCAAGGCGAAGAGAATGGCGGCGCGGCGTAAGATGCGCCAGTAAATAGCTGAGGTTGGTTTGTTATCTTCAGTGTATTTTGACAGCGAGAAAGTCATCGCTACACCAACAATAAAGAGAAAGAAGGGGAATACCAAATCAGTTGGTGTACAGCCGTGCCAATCGGCGTGGGCTAAGGGAGGATATACATCATCAGCGACTCCCGCCATATTGACGAGAATCATAGCAGCGATCGTAATGCCGCGAAAAACATCTAGTGAAGTCAGACGCATAAAGGGAATTTTTTCTTTGATGAGTATCTAAGTTACTCCGCCTCATGCAGGTAATCAAGCAAAATTTATATACTTGGATACAAGGTAAAATTTTGTTAAGTAATTACCACCATTTGTTATGTCAGTCAAAGTTGGAGATACCGCTCCTAATTTCACTCTACCTGCTCAAAACGGCTCAACAGTTAGCCTCCAAGATTTTCGCGGCACAAAAGCTGTTGTCCTATATTTTTATCCCAAGGATGACACACCCGGATGCACGGCTGAATCGTGCGCCTTTCGCGATCAGTATGAAGTGTTTAAAAGCGCTGGCGCTGAAGTTGTCGGCGTGAGTGCTGACTCTAGCGAATCTCACCAAAAATTTGCTGCAAAATATAATCTACCTTTTACCTTGTTAACTGACAAAGGCGACCAAGTACGGAAGCTATATGGCGCAACAGCAGCCTTTGGCTTATTCCCTGGTCGCGTTACTTACGTCATTGATCAACAAGGAGTTGTGCAATACGTGTTTGATTCAATGTTTAACTTTAAAGGTCATGTTGAAGAAGCGCTAAAAACCTTGCAACAACTTGTGAAATGAGGGATTGGGTACTGGGTACTGGGTACTGGGTACTGGGGATTGGGGATTGAGAAACTCTTTCCCAGTCCCTAGTCCCCAGTCCCCAGTCTCTATTTACTCGAGTGCAACTTTTCCGGCATGGCAATATTAGTGTGGCTTGACTTGCCATTCTTGCCGTTTGTATGACCGTTGCCATTGCGGGGATGGATTACACCATAACCGCCGTGGTTACGTTCGTAAATTACATTAATTTCTCCAGTTTCAGAATTACGGAACATATAAAAGTCGTGTCCCACGAGTTGCAGTTGTTCCAAGGCTTCTGCAAGGGTCATCGGTGGCATAGAAAAATATTTGGTGCGGACGACTTCGTTGGGTAATTCGGGGGTGCGATCGCCAATTAAATCTGGAACCACCAACTCTGCAACAACTACTTCTGTTGGTTGGGACTGAGTTTTCTGATCTTGAAGACGTTCTTTGTATTTCCGCAATTGACGGGCAATTTTATCTGCAACTAAATCAATGCTGGCATATAAACTTTCACTACTTTCCTCGGCACGGATAACGCTACCATTAGCGTAAATAGTTACTTCAGCTGCTTGTCTAGTATTAATTCGGGGATTACGGGCTACGCTCAGATGCACATCAACTTCATTTGTAAGGCTCTGAAAGTGGCTAACTGCTTTTTCAATCTTTTGATGTACATATTCCCGAATCGCATCGGTGATTTCAATATTTTTGCCGTGGATGACAAGCTTCATGTAAACTCTCCCACTAAATATTTGATGTGTGAATTTGCTTTGTATGAAAAGAAATTGCGGTAAGGTTTATTACTTCCGCCAAAACAAATTGTGAACTGTTTCTATCTACTGTTGGTAAGCTATCTCTAAGCTTACTGCATCTAAGTTTCTGCTCATTATAACTTTGATTTTCCTCCTCATCTCTGCGCTGAGATCCAATTGGATTTCCACATAGAACTATTTGGTGAGGAAATTTGAGCAGTAGCTCCGGTAACTGTCTTCTTTATTAAAACAACGCTTACAGAACTTTTGATAGTTGCTCCTTCTGTATCCGGTTGAGGTTTGCTCAATGTTGGTCAACAACACGAGTATTTGTTGAAGTCGATCTTGTTTATATTTCAAACAAGATTATTAGAGTCATCAGCCAGTGCATCTTTCTTATTGTCTTGGCATGATGCTTATTGCAGAGAATTCCTCCTAAAACCTATTGAGGTTGTATATTCAAGCTAGCACTTTGTATTTTCTAATGCATGTTCCCTTGACTTTCCTTTAAAATCCTTTGCAAATCTTGACACTTTTTGACTCCAATCCTGTAAATTGCAATATATTTTGTTCCTAATACCAGTTGATTTTTGGCATGATCCGTAGTAAAAAACCATACAAAAACCGTTGTTTGCTGTATAACCAAGGATTAATGCCTTACTTAGATGCTCATGGATGGCAGCGATCGCTTCTCAATGAGCGCATCCATGACTCTAGTTTAGATGACGTGTTAATTTTGCTAGAACATCCACCCGTTTACACTCTGGGACAAGGAAGCAACTCAGATTTCCTCAAATTTGATATTGAAAAAGGTGAATATGATGTACATCGAGTTGAACGAGGCGGCGAAGTTACTTACCATTGTCCCGGTCAACTAGTCGGGTATCCGATTTTAAATTTGCAACGTTATCGTAAAGACCTGCATTGGTACTTACGCCAACTCGAAGAAGTAATTATTCGCGTGTTGGCAGTTTATGGGTTGCAGGGAGAAAGAATTCCGGCTTTTACTGGTGTTTGGTTACAAGGGCGAAAAGTTGCGGCTATTGGGATTAAAGTCAGCCGTTGGATTACCATGCACGGCTTTGCATTAAATGTTTGTCCAGACATGACAGGCTTTGAGCGCATTGTACCCTGCGGTATTTCTGATAAACCTGTAGGCAGTTTAGCCGAATGGATTCCAGGTATTACTTGCCAAGAAGTGCGTTTTTATATAGCACAGTGCTTTGCTGAAGTATTTGGCGTGGAATTAATCGAATCGCAACCTTAACGATTTTTCCGGTCTGAGTAAATTCAGTTTGGAATTATGTAACAAATACTATAGCAGTCCTATTTAGATTATGAGACACTGATGAAAGTAACCCATATTTAATAGTATCAAAATACCTATTTAACTATGGTTGGCAAAGCTAAAATCTGATTATTTACAAATTTCTATACTAAATTTTTACAACTGTCAAGCACAACTTTGCGCGTGAATTACTCAAATAATTTCCAGGTATATACCCCATCGTTAACGTCTTTGAGAGAACGTGATTGGACAGCTTTGATAGAACTATTTGATAGAGACGACGGTGATGAAATTGAAGCTGACATCAGTGGTAGTTTGTTTTGGCTGATACCTGAGCCTTGTTGGGAAGACGATCCATTTGATTTCTTGCGTGAATATCTTTAAGTGGAGACGCGATGAATCGCGTCTGTACAAGAGAGTACAGAGTTGATTTTTAACAGGAAAGTTATTAGTTCAATTAATTACGAATTACGTTAGCGCAGCGTTAGCGAGTCATCGAGCGTCATTACGAATTACGAATTACTTGAAGGCGACTGAGGAAAATACGCAGGCGATCGCTTTGGGGATTGGTCAGTACTTCATAAGCTGAACCTTTTTCTGTCACAATACCTTTGTCTAAAAATATCACTTGATGGGCTACTTCTTTTGCAAATTGCATTTCATGGGTGACAACCACCATTGTCATCCCTTCTGCTGCTAGTTGTTGCATCACTTGCAAAACTTCGCCGACGAGTTCGGGATCTAGGGCGCTGGTGGGTTCGTCAAATAGCATGATTTGGGGATTCATACATAAGCTACGGGCGATCGCTACTCGTTGCTTTTGTCCGCCAGAAAGTTGTTCGGGATAAGCAGATGCTTTGTCAGATAAGCCAACTTTTTCTAAATATAATCTCGCTATTTGGGCGCTTTCTTTCGGTGTTTTACCCAAAACTTTACGCGGTGCGAGTGTCATATTTTCTAAGACGCTGAGATGAGGAAACAGGTTGAACTGTTGAAAAACCATACCTACTTGTGTTCGTAGTTGTCGCAGTTGGTTGTAGTTAACTGTGGGGCGGGATAAGTTGATACCGTTGATTATTAAACGCCCGTTGTCAATGGTTTCTAGGCGATTAAAGCAGCGTAGTAGGGTACTTTTACCACAGCCGGAGGAACCGATAACTGCAACGACTTCTCCCCGGTTGATTTCACCTGTGATTCCTTTAAGGACTTTTAGGGAACCAAAGTTTTTTTCGATATTGTCAAAGATAATGGCGGGTATAGTACTATTCATTACTTATGTCAAGCTGCTCTACAGTTGATTGTAAGATAAGGAACCGCAGAGGCACAGAGGGCGCAGAGGTAAGAGAAAATAATATGGCTAAATTTGGTTTTGGGCGTTGGCTGTGCTGGTGTGTGGTTGTTAGTTTGAGTTGTTTGTTATTGACTGGCTGTGCTGTCAATTCTAGTGTGGGGAAAACTTTGCGGGTTGCTACTGAACCAGCGTTTCCACCTTTTGAGTTTCAGGGAAAAGGTGGTGAGTTGCAGGGTTTTTCTATTGATTTGATGAATGCGATTTCTTCTTCTAGTAATTTTAAAGTGGATTTTCAAAGTCTGCCTTTTGACGGCATTATCCCAGCTTTGCAAAGCAAAACGGTAGATGCAGCGATTAGTTCGATCACGATTACAGAAGAGAGGGCGAAGACGATTTCTTTTTCCCGTCCTTATTTTAAAGCTGGGTTAGCGATCGCAATCCGCGCAGACAATCAAAATATTACTGGCTTTGACAGTCTCAAAAATAAAAAAATTGCAGTCCAAATTGGTACAACTGGGGCTGCAAAGGCTAAAAGTATTCCTGGAGTGCAAATTCGCAGTTTTGATTCAGCACCTTTAGCCCTGCAAGAATTGCTCAATGGGAATGTAGATGCGGTAATCAATGATGCACCAGTGACTTTATATGCTATTAATACGGGCAATCTCCAGGGAATTAAAATAGTACAGCAATTGCTGACGGAGGAGTTTTACGGAATTGCTACAGCTAAAAATTCGCCGAATTTGGCATTAATAAACAACGGTTTGGATAAGGTGTTGAAAAATGGTATTTATTCCCAAATTTATCGAAAATGGTTTAAAGCCGAGCCGCCATCATTACCAGTTCAATCACCATTTGAGAACCAAAGTAGCGCTGGCGCACCTAAAATATTTACCTCAATTGGCGTGATTTGGCAGGCTTTTCCAACTTTATTACAGGGAGCTTTAGTAACGTTGCAATTGACAATACTTTCTGTAGTATTTGGTTTAATTGGAGGTTCCCTGATTGGTATTGTCCGCCTTTCTCGTATTGCACTCTTGCGTTGGATAGCGAGAGCGTATGTAGATTTTTTCCGGGGAACGCCTCTGTTAGTGCAAATTTTTATGATTTACTTTGGATTACCTGCAATTTTGCAAGAACTGGGTTTAACATTTACTTTTGATCGTTTGGTAGCTGGGGTAATTGCCTTAAGTTTGAATAGCGCTGCATACATTGCTGAAGTTGTGCGTGCTGGGATTCAATCAATCGAAACAGGACAATCAGAAGCAGCACAATCATTAGGTTTAAGTTCTGTGCAAACAATGAGTTATGTAATTTTCCCTCAAGCTTTCCGGCGGATGATTCCACCTTTAGGTAATGAATTTATCAGTTTGTTGAAAGATACAAGTTTAGTTGCAGTGATTGGTTTTGAAGAATTGTTTCGCAAAGGACAGCTAATTGTCGCTGATAACTATCGCGCTTTTGAAATTTACGCGGCTGTAGCAGTGGTTTATTTATGCTTGACATTACTTTCTTCACAAGCATTTAGTCGCTTAGAAGTATGGATGAATCCAGTTAAACGACACAGAAAATCCGAGAAACAATAAATATTTTTCAGTAATTGTCTGATGATTGGAAGCAACAGAATTATCTGGCTTTACTGCTGAATTATTTATTGTTAATAAGTAGATTTAGCTAAACTATAAAAATCAAATTTTTTTAATATTTCCAAAAATGTGAACACCGCAGGCACATGGAGGGCGTTAGATAGAATTGCAGTTGCAATTACTCTCTTTAGCGGTGCAGGTAAACTGTATTCCTGCACATTTGGGGGAATCGGTACGGCTGCTAAACGAGGCATAATAGCTGCTCTCAGTCCTTGATTCACCATACTAACGACTGTGGAATCTTCTTGAATGTCGCTAGCAGTGTTTATTGGGATTGCTAAAGTTTTGAGGTGGTTGTGAAGAATGCGTCCACAGAGTGTACAAGGAAGTAAAACTGGTGGATAAGCTGCTATATCTTCCCAAGTAATTTTTGGGCTGCTAATTTTGGCATCTGGTGGTAGTAAAGCTAGATATTCATCCTGAAAAATTTCCCAAGTGTCAAATTCCTCACTAGCTGGTAGACAGGTAATACCAATATCGGTACGCCCATCACGCAAACACTGTTCTACATCGGTGAAAGCAGGACACTCTATGATTGTGACAGCAATTTCTGGAAATTGATTGTGAAATTGTGCGATCGCTTTTGGTAATAAATGGGTGGCGACGCTACGAAAAGCCGCAATTCGCACATGACCACCATGTAAACCTTTATGCAAGTTTGCTTCGTGTTGCATCATCTCTAGATGCTGCATAGCCTGACGCGCATGATACAAAATGCGCTCGCCAGCAGGTGTTAGCACAGCACCGTGACGACCTCTAGCAAATAAAGGTACACCTAATTCTTCTTCTAAGGTAGCGATCGCATGACTAATCGCAGGCTGCGAAAGCTGCAATTCTAGCGCTGCCTCACTAAAGTTACCACAATCTGCTACTGCAACTATGGCCCGAAGTTGGGAGAATTTCATGGTCAATTAACGATAACAAGAGTATGCACATTCTGATTTAATTGTGACAAAAAGGTTGTAATAGTGATTTTTTTATCTATAAATCATATTTATGGAACCTATGCAAGCCATGATTTGATTCTTAACTGACATGTTGCTAGTGTTTTATCTACTGAGCAACTTTCAGGAATAATTTTCTGAGTAATAACATTAAATATCTCCCAAAAGAAGATACAAACATAACTTGCAGCCCGTTATTGAGGAAAAAATTAAACTTCAATTTTTGGAAATCTCTGGATAGTATTTGGGAAAACTTTGTCAAAATACTCTTAGCAGATCCTCAAGAATTAAAAGTTTGGCAAAAGGTTGACCGCTACGGTAATATCTATTGGCAAGCTTACGATCCTGCAACTAGAAAAACTTTCTCTTCAGGTTCTCAAGCTGATGTTTGTATGTGGATTGAACAGCTTTATAGGTATTAAAAATATGACACAACTTACTTTAGTAATTGGCAATAAAAATTATTCATCTTGGTCACTCCGTCCTTGGCTATTGATGAAACAACTTGGTATAGAATTCAATGAAATTAAGATATCTCTCTACAATAACCTAGATTATTCATCAGAAATCCGGCAATATTCTCCAGCAGGAAAAGTACCTGTGTTATTGCACGATACGCAAACTGTGTGGGATTCTCTCGCTATTTGTGAATATCTAGCTGAAACGTTTCCGACTCTGCAATGCTGGCCAGAGGATAAAGCTGCTAGGGCATTTGCCCGTTCCATCAGTGCAGAAATGCACTCAGGCTTTCAAAATCTTCGTCAGAATATGCCGATGAACTGCCGTACTAAATATCCAGGTTTTGGTTTAGCATCCGGCGTACAACAAGACATTGACCGCATTACTAGTATCTGGCAAGAATCACGCCAAAAATTTGGGGCTGGGGGCAATTTTTTGTTTGGGAATTTTGCGATCGCTGATGCATTTTTTGCTCCAGTTGTCCTGCGATTTGTAACCTATGATGTGCAGTTAGATCCTGTTTCTAGAGATTATGTAGAGACAGTTTTGGCACTTTCAGCAATGCAAGATTGGATAAAGGCAGCAAAGAGTGAGACAGAAATTATTTCTCAATACGAGTTTAAGCAAAAGGTAAATAAAATATGAATGGTAGAAATATTTCAATTCGAGATGCACAGCAAAAGGATATTCCTACCATTATGGAATTGATTTATTTGAAAGCAAAATTTGATGGTTGTCCTAAATCTGTAGAAGCAACTCCTCAAAAGCTAAAAATTGATCTATTTGGAGAAAAGCCTCTTGCTTTTGTTCTTTTGGCTAAAGTTGATGGGGACGCTATTGGGCTAGCAACCTATCACTTTATCTATTCAACTTTTTTAGCAAAGCCTGGAATTTGGCTTGATGACTTATATGTTAAATCTGAACATCGAAACCACCGAGTTGGTCAAGCCCTAATGCTACGCTTGCGCGAGATTGGGCAGGAAAAAGGCTGTGGCAGAATCGATTGGACTGTAGCTGTATCTAACGAGCGTGGAATCAAGTTTTATGAAAGAATAGGGGCGAAGATTATGAACAAAGTAAAATTATGTCGTTTAGATGGTCAAGCACTAAGTCAGTAAATCTTAAGTAGGGGAAAGGAGTAGCTCAAGCTTCCCTAGATCATAAATAGTTAATACAAGCAATTAGTATAAATAGTGGCTTCAAAACCGTAGACAATTTCCAATCTGCCACAGCAGGAGTTAATATATAAACAAATATCCTATCATACAAAAGTTAAACAATTGTAACTATTAATAGTATTTATCCAAGTTTTATTTACAAATATATTTACTAGAAATAAAAAATATCCTTTTTTTTGGTATTATTTGGTGGTTATTTATAGTATTATATTGGCAAATATACTTTTTGCAAAAAAAACTATCTCAATCCAGCCATTTAGTGAATAACAATTTTATTTACTGATTATCAACACACCAAGGGATAATAGAGATAAACTAGATAAAATATAAATTAGTAGCTATAACATAATAAGCATTTATCAAATGAATTATTGATGAATAGCACAACAAGTTAAACACTTTTTTGTAGTCAACTTAAAGCAGAATACATAGATGCGGATAATTGGACATATCAACTACAAAAGGTACTACCCATGAGTTCCCGCGCACTGCTGTTAGTAAATCGTCATGCCCGCCAAGGGCAAAAGGGTCTATCGGAAGCGATTGAATATTTGAAGACACTCGGCTTTGATTTAATTGAGGAGTCTACAGAAGACCCGAAACATCTTGCTGAAGTTATATCTCGCTATCAGCATCAAGTTGATCTAGTAATTATTGGTGGAGGAGATGGCACTCTCAATGCAGCAGTAGATGCTTTAATTGATACTCAGTTGCCCTTGGGAATCTTGCCTCTAGGAACTGCCAACGACCTAGCAAGGACTTTGGAAATCCCGAATTCCCTTAACGAAGCTTGCAAAATTATTGCAGATGGAAATTTACACCGTATCGACTTAGGTTGGGTAAACGGCAAGCACTTTTTTAACGTTGCTAGTCTGGGATTAAGTGTAAAAATTACCGAGCGACTTACTAAAGAAGTCAAACGCCGTTGGGGAATATTTGCTTATGCCGCCACTGCATTACAAGTGATTTGGGAAGCTAGACCTTTTACTGCGGAGATTGCAATAAATGGTGAGTCAGTTCACGTAAAAACAGTACAAATTGCTGTGGGTAACGGTCGTTATTACGGCGGTGGTATGGCTGTGGCTGACGATGCCACAATAGACGATCAAAGGCTAGACCTCTACAGCTTAGAGATAAAACACTGGTGGCAGATTATATTATTACTCCCTGCCATGCGGCAAGGGCGACATATACATTGGGAGAGTGTACGTTCTCTTCAAGGTCAAGAAATAAAAGTATATACTCGCAAACCGCGTCCTATCAATACAGATGGTGAAATCACTACTTACACTCCGGCTCATTTTCGGGTTATATCTAAAGCTATAGCTGTTTTAGTACCCCAGAAATAAGCAGTTAGGAGTTAGGAGTTATTCTAGTGATCTCCCTCTGCGAAAAATGTGGTAACTCGGATCAACTCACGTCAAATGCATCTGAGATTTTCTCAAGATATAAAGTCCCTGTTGCAACGCCTAGCTGAACAACCACTGACTCTAGGTGATGTTCTGGCAGAAACCTCAGAACGAGGGTTCTGCCTGGTAATTACATTATTAGTCTTGCCTTTTTTATTTCCTATGCCACCAGGATTAACTGGCCCTTTTGGTGGTGCTTGTTTACTGTTATCAGCGCAAATGCTTTTAGGGAGGCGATCGCCTTGGCTACCGAAAAGAATTGCTAACTACAAATTTCCTCGTCCCTTCGCCCAGTTACTTTTACAAAATTTGGGGCATCTTACCAAAGTTTTACAAAAAATCGCCCGTCCCCGATTTGTAAAAATAGCCCATAATCCTTTAATTTGGCGAATTAATGGGTTTTGTATTTCTTTGTTAACAGTATTTCTAATATTACCAATTCCGTTTACAAATCCTATCCCTACTATAGGTATTTTACTTTTGACTGTTGCCACTATTGAATCTGACGGTTTATTAATTTGCATTAGCTACGTCATTACTGTCTTGATTACCTTGATGTTTGGATTTATTGGTTATGCAGTATGGTTAGCTCCTGGTTTGCTGCCATCTATATTTAAATAAAAAAAGCCCTCAACTAAAAATCGAGGGCTGTAATTTATTAGGGTGCATCTACCATTTATTATTTCACTTTATTAATTACCATATCCGGGAAAATTAGACTTATAGCACAAGCCTTGATGCTTAGGACATCAACAGATGATGAAACTCATACATAAAAAGACTTTTCACCCAGTCCCCAGTCCCTTGCTATATAACTAAATTTATTTTATTCCCAAATGAAAAGTATCAAAAGAAAAAAAGCCCTCAACTAAAAATTGAGAGCTGTAATTTATTAGGGTGCATCTACTATTTATTAATCCCTTCTATTAATCACCATATCCGGGAAAATTAGACTTAGAACTAAATTTATTTTATTCCAAAATGAAAAATCTCAACATAAAAAAAGCCTCCAACTAAAAGCTGAAGGCTGTGATTTAATTAAGGTGCATCTACTATTTATATATCCGCCTTAGTTATTGCTGCATCAGGAAAAATTGAAAAAAATAGATAGCTGTGGTATTGATCTCTCCAGCTACGCCAGTAGTACTAACCTGAATAAAGATAACCTACGGTTTTTGACTAGGTAATTATTGAGCGGCTTCACAAAAATTTTATAATTACTCCGAATTTGCCCTAAATAGACAAAGTTTCTGTTAATATCGCCGATGGCATCTCCGCAATAGTACTAATATGGTTTATTAGTTGGGTATATGATTCTAAAAGTTAGACACACCCAACTCGATGATAAAGCGATCGCAATTTATATTAGCCCTTGCTAGTCTTAGTATTGTCGGGGGGAGCTTCTTTATGAGAACAACTTTGAGCAGTACTAGCGAACCAAAAATAGTAACTGACGTATCACGCTACAAAGAAATTCGCAATCAACTGTGGTCTGATAATGACCAAATAAAACATTTTCCTAATGATATTCCCAGTGATGCTAAAGGCGTTCGTGTTGCTTACTCTCCTGAATTTTTGCAAGGAAGTAGTTTCTTTCAAATAAGGATGAAACAGCCACCAAACAAGATACAAAAATTACTCTCACAATACAGAAGTAGTGCAAAGCACAAATATATAGGTGGTAACACAAACGACCACATAAATCAGCCTAACGGTGTGCCGACAACTTTTTTCTACACCAGTGACTCTCCAACGGAATCTTTTCCAGCCAATTATGAAATACTGGTATTAAATACAGATGACAAAGGTAGACCAGGTTTTAAGTGGAATCACGGAGATAGTTACGGCGTTGCAATTAATAGTTCCGCTTCAGAAATTATTTATTGGTCTGAAAAATGGTAATCAGCAATTCAAATTTATTTTAAATTTTCATAAAAAATTATTATTTTTATACATTGATACATCTGCTCCTAACCTAACGCCAAGTGATTAGCTCAACTTTTTGCTCAATCCCCAGTCCCAAATGAAAGATTTTTACTAGGGACTTCCAAAAAATAAAATATTCCAAATTATTCGTAAATTTGTAGGGTAGCACAGCTGTGCTACCCTACGATAGGATATTTTTTCACTGGAAATCCCTTATCTGTTAGGAAGTATCCTAGTGCCAATAAATTGTATGTATAATAACCAACAAGGGTTAGGTACTTTTATTATCCAGGAACCCATCTCACTGCTACAGTTAATAGCGTTGTGTTCAATTGACAATAAGTTAAGCGAGAGAGGTGTGTAAGATGAAAAATCTAGTAAAAAATCTCCTTGATGAACGAACCAAATCAATTATTAGATCATCTGATCTATATCAGGTTTTATACAATAAGATGCATTCAAGCAAGCTAGCTGTTGCAGGTAAAAGGCTTGATATTTGTGCCAACGAAGTTGCTATCTATCTGCTTCAGGCTGGTAAAGGTAAGTATGTATTACGTGATAAAATTTGTCTTGAGATTGGAAGCGGATGGTTACTGACTCATTCGTTAGTATTTTATCTTCTCGGAGCAAAAAAGGTTTATGCAACGGATGTTTACCCATTATTGCAACCTGAAAATATTTTCAAAGCTGTGTGTAAGTCTGTAGATTGGAGTATTTTGGATAGTTTATCTACGTTTGAAGATCGTGAGATTATCCACTTACGTTTAAAGAAACTGCTTTCATTAAAAAGTTTATCTGTAGAAGCCTTAAAAGAGTTGGGCATAGAATACATTGCTCCAATTGATTTGTCTCAAAGAATGCCTACAGCAGAAAGAATAGATTTTATATTCTCCAAATCTGTGTTAGAGCATGTGCCAGTTGATGATGTTGTGCCACTTTTAGAAAATCTTGTAAGTAGTCTTTCTGAAGATGGTTTTATGTTTCACCTCATACACTTACTAGATCACAAAAATTTAACTGAAAGACCATTCGATTTCTTTGTTTATCAGCCAGAAGCCTACTCGAAAGACTTACAATCAAGATGGGGAAATCGAATTCGGCGAAGCCAATGGAAGCAGATATTTTCTGACCTCAAACACTTAGACTCTAAATTCATATTTGAGTGGTCGTGTAAAGACGGGGAATTACCAGAAAAAATTGATTCATCTATTCAATATACAGATGAAGAAGATTTAAGAATTTCTCATATCGGTGTGGTTGGAGAATTCACATCGCTTCCGAAAGTTCACTCTTAGGAAATGAAAGGACAAGTTTTAAGTGGAGGCTTCCTACACTCAGACTTTAGTACTAAGAGCTTATTTTAAAAGTGTTTAACTGTGACTGTAAGCACTTTTATATCATCCCTAATTTCCTTAGAAAAACTACTGTATATACACAAGTCAAAGTAGGAATCAAATAGACAGAAAAGAACGGAAAATTTTTTATAAAATCCTTGATTTTCCGTTATAGCTATATCAATAATCTGACCTTATTGATAATGAACTGGCTCAAGCTAAATCCTTGTCTATTAAGGCTTGTATATTCTAAGCAAAAGATTTTATGACTTGTGTATACACCGTAGCTTAAAAAGGGGCGAATCGAAATCAAAGTTACCTAATTTATTGGGGATTTAGAGAAATGTATAACTCTTGATACCGACAAGAGGATTTTTCAAATGTCCTCTAAGTACTGCTTTTACTCTTTTAGGTATATCACTTTGGGTAGTTAAAAATTATAGCCAGCATAGCTAAAATTTAAAAAGTGCTTAAAAAATATCTGAATATGTAGAATGCCAACTGCTTTAATTACTGGTGCTTCTAGTGGTATTGGTAAAGCTTTTGCTCAAGAACTAGCTGCACGCAAGACAAATCTTGTACTCGTAGCTCGTTCTGAACAGAAACTAAGCCAATTAGCTGAAGAACTACAAGAAAAATACAAAATTCAAGTAGACGTGATAATCAAAGACCTCACGGAATCAAATGCAGCTACTGCTGTATTTGAAGCCACTAAAGCAAAGGAATTAAGCATTGACTTATTAATCAATAATGCTGGTTTTGGTTACTATGGCGACTTTGCTGAAGGAGATGGAGAAAGACAAATTAAAATCGTACAATTAAATATTTTAGCATTGGTAGATTTAACCCATAAATTTCTACCTTTGATGCGGCAACGTCGCTCTGGAAGTATTATTAACGTATCCTCTATTACGGCATTTCAACCCATACCATATCTTTCTGTTTATGCAGCTAGTAAAGCTTTTATTCTTAGTTTTAGTGAAGCGCTATGGGCAGAAAATCGTCAATATGGTGTCCGTATTTTAGTTACTTGTCCAGGGCCAATAGAAACAAACTTTTTTGCAGAAGCTAATTTTCCTCCAGCGCTGGCGAGTAGTACAGATAAAGTGTATTCTTGTGAAAAAGTGGTTTGGGAGTGTTTAGACGCTTTGGAAAAAGGCTATCCAACTGTTATTAGTTCTGATACTACCACTCAAATTAGAAGCAAATTATCTAGGCTTGTACCACGAAAAATTCTGTTGAATATGTTAGCAAAGCACTTTAAAGTCTAACTATAGAGTTAGGAGTTAGGAGTTAGGAGTTTGAGATTAGAGAAACTGATGAATTTAAAACTCCTAACTCATCACTCTTAACTCCTAACTTAATTACATATATCTTGTTAATTGAACTCGGTAACGGTCTTTTTTTGTAACGGCGATTTCACCAACTTCTAAACGCCCTTTAGAGCGAATGGCGATTAAATCGCCTGTTTTGACTTGAGAACTTGCTTGTGTAACTTCCTTCCAATTGACGCGGACATCACCTGCGTCAATAAAATCAACCATTTTGCTGCGGGACATACCAAAACCAGCAGATGCGATCGCATCTAATCGCAAAGAAGCCTCGACAGTAGTTAATTCTTTTTTCTTTGGTTCCCGAACCTTTAACTCAGTTACCTCAATCCTTTGAGTCTTCACAGGAACCGATCGCACCTGTTTGAGACTCATTTCCAAAAATTCCACTAACTCTGGTGCAACGATCGCCTGCGCTCCTCGTTCTCCCAAAACTATAATGTCTCCCGTCTTTTCACGAACAATTCCCGTCCCCAACATTGCGCCTAAAAAGTCACGGTGAGAGGCGGTATCAAATAAGAAATTACCAGCAATTTCCACGGCGACAAGGCTAACTTGAGACTGATCTAGGGGAAGTTCCGAACGAGCGATCGCTATTCTTTGACGTTCAGCTTGAGGATATCCGCCCCACGCAACTAATTGCACTTCTGTTAATCGGTTAAACACCCGTTGAATTTCCGCCAATTCTGGGGGAGATAGAAAATCTGTCAAAACTACTTCCCAAGTTTTGATGGCTTGCTCTGCTTGGTCGATTACACGAGCTACACTATCTCTATTTTCAACACCCTTTAAAAGTTCTTCTCGTGGCAACATTCTTAAAAATTATGAATTAGTCATTTGTCATTTGTCATTTGTCATTTGTCATTTATTTTTTACTAATGCTCTTTTCGCCTCTTTAAAGCTATCTTGATTCTAACTTTTTCTGATTTATTTCTTACAATTACGGCTTGCGCCACTTCCAAAGAACAGGGAAATAGCTCAAGCCTCTGTGTTGTAATGTGTAAGCTAGGGTCATTTATTACACGCTACCTGTGTCAGCATAACCTTGGATATTTTCTGGATCAAACTGACGTAATATTCTGGTTGCTTGTCGAGTGAGAGTTTCAGAACCTTGCACGGCAACTAAATATTTACCTGCATCTAAGCGGTTGCGGTAAGGTAAAGCATCACCACTACCTACGAGTAAACCGACTCCGCCACCCACAAATACACCACCCATAGCACCACTAGCAGCACCCAGCAGTCCACCAATGATGTGATTGCCAATTTCACCCGCCCACGCAAAAGTATCTAAACCAGTGATCAGGCTGAATGTAAAACCTGCAAAAAAGCCAAATGGTATCAGCCAGGTTGCCATCAGTTGTGATTGCTTTTTGGCTTGGTCTTTGGGGTCAATTAAGCCAAACTCGTCAGCCGTTTTATACCCTTTCCCCAGGATAGTACTGTTTATGCCTTCTTCTTCTAAGGCTAAGTAAGCAGCTTCGGCTTGAATGCGGTCTGGTAATACGGCAACAAGGTAATTCATTGAATTTACAATTTGTCTAATAGAAGTTTTGCCTTAGTTAACAGCGTATCAGTCTTGGTGGAATCTATCTTGAGTTAGGAGTTAGGAGTTAGAAGTTAGGAGTTAAGAGTTAGGAATTTGCAAAGGCTTTGATTCTTACTCTCCTTCTCTTATACTAAAGCGTACATACAAGTTTTTTAAAGCTGCTCTACACCTTAGCTTGCAATGCCTAAGCATCGACTTACAATGCTTATGCATCAACTTGCAATGCCTAAGCATCGACTTACAATGCTTATGCATCAACCTACAATGCCTAAGCATCGACTTACAATGCTTATGCATCAACCTGCAATGCCTAAGCATCGACTTACAATGCTTATGCATCAACCTGCAATGCCTAAGCATCGACTTGTAAAAATTAGCCTACTCTACGTTACGTAGCGAAATGGGCGGTTATAAACCCCGTCCACACTAAACCTTACCCACCTCCGTAGGTTAGCCTTAATTTTCTTTTAGTCCGCGTAGGCTGACAATGCCTGTGTAGCCGCGAATTCCATTCGCTTAAGTTGACTGCGTAGGCGTAGCCCCCCGCAGGCATCGCACAAGTTAAACCAAGTTAAATATACATCGGCCGCTCACTTAAGCAAATCTAGTGGCTCACAAAAATTGTTCACGCCTTGCTTGAGGACATATATCAAAACTGGGGTTGCCAAAATCTTGGGAAACGTCGGCATTGCTTTTAGATGTTCCATCATCTTTTGAAGTGAAGTATTAAGCAAATCTTCCCGATATTCTTGTTCACAAATAACCACACGCCATTTTCTCGCTAAGGCATCTAACCACTCGGAATTTGCTCTTTCTGGCTGTTGTCCGGCTCTAATAGCTAATGTCATTGCCGCATCTTCTAAATCTCCATCACAGTCTTCAATCAAATCCAGCGCTTCCATATCGTTAGGATCATCAGCCAATTGAGAGCGAAACTGTGCAATTTCTTGAGATGTTACTTTAGTCATGAGTCTTTGACAAGGCAAGCTATCGGACACTCAGTTATGCTACATCATTTCACAAAATTGCTGTTACAAATACGTTTTTTACCAAAAAACCTCATTTTTCAATAATCACATTGAAGAATGAGGCTTTTTGAATTAAGAGATGAAGTCAGAATTACTAGCGTAGCGCTCTGAGGGTAACAGCTCGTTGTAACTGAGCTAAAGCACGGTTGTAATCCAAAATTGCTGTAACTCGATTACCTTCAGCTTGTGTGAGGTCGTTTTCAGAGTTAATGACATCAGTTTGAGTGCCTACACCAGCTTGGAATCGCAACCGCGCTAGACGTAAAGCTTCTCTAGCTTGTTCTAAAGCGGTATTAGAGGTTTGAACATTCACCAAACTAGATTGCTGGGTAGAATAAGCTTGTTCTACCTGAAAGCGAATTTGGTTGCGCTGTTCAGCAAATTGAGTTTCTGCGATCGCAATATTAACTCTTTGCTGTTGCGCTCTTGCTCTTGCTGCTCCCCCATCAAACAAACTTAGGCTTGCCCTAATTCCAAATGAATAACCATCAGTAAGGCTGACATTATCATCAAACTGGTCTAGCAGGTCGTAGCTGCCTACTAAACTAACTTGAGGGCCTAACTCTGCAAGTGCCTGTCTACGCTGTTGTTCGCTGATATTGCGTTGTGCTAACTGCTGTTGCAATTCTGGACGATTTTGATAAGCCAGCACAATACTTTCTTCTAGCGTTGGGTTCCAAAGACCAGCTAACTGTACAGGATCGGCTGCACTGATATTTATCGTCTGCGGCAAACTTATCCGAGTTGCTAATTGACGACGGGAAATTGCCTGCTGCGATCTAGCATTAGTCAAATTTTGTTGGGCATTGGCTAAATTCACTTGAGAGCGTAGCACATCGAACCGCGTACCAACCCCGGCTCGCTCTAAAGCTTCTGCATCACGCAAACTAGCCTCAGAGTTCACCACAGCTGACTGAGCAATACGTACTTGTTCATCCGCTTGTTGCAGATTGTAGTAGTCAGTGGCAACATTCAAACGGATTGTCTCAGACTGAGTTTCTACAGCCAACTCATTGAAACGTACCTGTTCTTCAGCCGCTCTAACACTAGCTTGTACTCTCCCAGAAGTGTAGATGTTATACGAAAGTTCGGCTTGACCAGTAAAAGATGTATTGGGTTGGTCTTGGTTAGATAGTGCGCCGTTTCGCCCGCTTAATTCGTCCTGAAGTTGACTGCTAGCAGACTGACTACGAGTTAGATTGGTGCTAATTCTCAAAGTGGGCAATAAAGCCGCTTGTGCCTCGCGCAGAGCCGCCCGATTGCGTTCTAGCTCCAAAAGAGACACCTGTAAATCCCGATTATTACGCCGTGCTAGCTCTAAAGCCTGTGCCAAAGTAATCGGCTGATTTCCCTGAAGTGTCACTTCCTCTGTTTTGGTGGGAAATTGCAGGGGATTTGAGTTAGGAATCAGGTTTTGTGGAATTTGCACCGCCCCTGATGGTGGAGGAGTTACGGTTCTCGGTACAGTGGAAGGTTGCACTGAATCACCTGGTGTAGGAGTTACACTTCCTGGTACAGTGGGAACTGGTGTAGATTCCGTTGGAATCGGGGTATTACTTTGAGCGATGCGATCGCCAACAGCATTTTGTTGTAAACAGGTGCTTGAAGCTAGTAGCAAAGCACCTGTTGAATCAGTCTTGCTTTTCCCTGATTCCTGTGGACATGTTGGCGCTGACAACAGTTTTGCTGATTCTCCACCAGTTGCTGTTTGTAAAAATGTTTGCAACTCAGCAACATTATTTATCTTTTGAACCACTGGCTGTTGTGCAGAAGACAGGGGCAAAATTTTCTTTTCGACAGAAGAGGGTTTTGAAGTGTAATTGGGAATTACTACACTCTCTGATTTCTGCTCAGAAGTGCTTGAGTTACTCTGTTTTTGCAGATTTGGAGTAGAACGGCTGACATCTAGCTGTTGGGAAGAATTAGAGGTAGGTGTCAAACTTAAAAATCTACTTTTATCCTTCTTAAGCACTTGTTTTATTGGTACAAAAGTATTCTCAGCCGTAAATACTGGAATACTGTTATTACTTAAAGGCTTCATGCTAAGTTTAGTGAAACCAAAACCAGTTACTAAAGTTGGAATACTAACATTGACACCATTCGGCAGTTGTGTATTCATCATATCCACAACCGAGTTTTGACCATAAGTAGAAGTCAAAACACTAGGAGAAGAAGCCAGTTGTACCTTAGTTAGTTTTACAGTACCAGCCCAAGCAGGCTGAGTTGTTAAAACTGCTGCCGTCACACCAGGCAAGAAGCTATAGAATAATTGCTGTCCTTTCACCGCATCCCTCACACGAAAATCAATCTAGCGGCAGAAAACCTTTCTTCACCACAGAATATAGCACGATACTAAATTTAGGAAAGAATATACTACGATACTAAATTTAGGGTTCGGAACTCTGTTTATCTTCAAAACGTCTAACAATGCGAGAAAGTTCCGCCTTTTCATCGATACTAACGCGAGTAGGAGCACCGCTAATAATCCGTTCGTAGTTTCGGAAAGAATCTTTGATTTCGGGCCCGTCAGCAGTGATATTATACTCACGAATGCCCTTATCATGCCAAGACCCACGCATTTTAAATACGTTAATTGCCCGCGACATTTCTCCACGAATTTCTACGTACTGTAACATTAGAATTGTATCGGTAATCGTAGAGATATGAGAGTCAGTAATGGAATGCGCTCCCAAAAATTGGTCAGTTGTGTTGGTAAAGAAACCAGTAATTTCTTCTTGTTTAGCATAACCCGTTACCCCAATTACAAACTGCCTAAATGCATTATTGCTCACTCCTCTAGCTAATGCTGATAAGGAATCAATGGCAATGCGGGCTGGTTTGAAAACAGCAATCTCTGATTTAATAATTTGTAAGTGGTCTTCTAAGCCAGTTGATTCAGGATATGTACAAATTATTTTGAGTAAACCTTGATCTTCTAACTCTTCAAAATCAATTCCCCAAGATGAAGCATTACGAGATAGTTGGGCGCGTGATTCTTCGTAAGCAAATAATATTGCCTGTTCTCCATTCAGACAACCATCTTGAATAAACTTACTAACTAACAAGGTTTTACCAGTACCTGTGGCTCCTGTTGCCAAAATAATAGAATCTTTAAAGAAACCACCACCGCACATTTCATCTAAAATTTTGACACCAGAAGATACCCTGATATTAGAAGACCGTTGAGTTAAACGCATTGCTCCTAATGGAAAGATGTTAACTCCTTCATTAGTAATTGTGAAGGGATATTCGCCTTTCATGTGAGTTGTACCGCGCAACTTGAGAATTTCAGCTGTGCGACGGCGACGTTCTCCTTCTAAAACGTTGCGGACAATTACTACATTATCAGAAACAAATTCTTCCACACCGAAAGAAGCAACAGGCCCATATTCTTCACTGCGTTCAGTGGTAATTACAGTGGTGACATTCAGTATTTTGAGACGTGCTACCAAGCGAAAAATTTCGCGTCGCACTACTCCCATCGCTTCGTACTGCTGAAATACGGCTGTCATTGAGTCAATTGAAACTCGTTTAGCTTTGTATTTACGAATGGCATATTGCAAGCGTTCAATCAGCGCAGAAAGGTCAAAATTCCCTACAATATCTTGACCTTCTGGATCGGGAGATGCATCAAGAATAAATAACTTCCCTTCTTCAATTAGGCGTGGCAAGTTCCACCCGAAAACATGGGCATTTTTAATAATATCGCTGGGCGATTCTTCAAAGGTAACAAAGACTCCTGGTTCATCAAAGTAGGTGATACCGTTATAGAGAAACTGAAGAGATAATAAAGTTTTCCCAGTACCAGAAGTGCCACTGATCAAGGTAGTTCTACCAATTGGTAAACCACCATGACTAATATCATCAAACCCCTCAATCATCGTGCGAATTTTTTCTACACCTCCATTTTTCGGTGTTTTATTTAGTTCTATTGGCTCGTTTTGACTCATTGCTTGATAATAGAAGGGTATTAAAAACGGGTTTTTTAACTTATAAATTTTGTACTTGATTTTCTTGAGGCTATTTATAAACCAAATATTAAGCAAGTAGGGTGTGTTAAGTCACAATTTTACTAATAAGATCACAAAAACAAATGTTTTTCGGTAATGCATCAAGAACAGGGGTGTTAAAACTCTCCTAAGTAGAGCAACATACTGGCTTATCTATACAGTTGAAATTTTCTTTTTAAATGCTCCCTTACATACATTAATTATTTTACTCTTCAAAATCTCCTTCACTTAGTTCTTCATAGAGCAAATCTAATCCAATCAATACTCTTTCTCGATCTGAAAGATCGCCGATAATTTTGCGAACGGGTGGAGGCAAAATTTTAGATAATGTTGGCGTTGCTAAAATTTTATCTTCTTCCGCCAGTTGTGGGCTTTTTAGGACATCGATTACTTTTAAAGCATAAACACCTTCAAACTCCTGTTCTAAAATATTTTTGAGTGTTTTTAATGCTCGGACTGAATTAGGGGTGTTACCTGCTACGTAAAGCTTGAGAACGTAGGTTTTTTTGGCTTTAATCATATTTTGACAGGCTAGTTATGATCAGAAAAAGTCAGGATTGTTCGCACCTTGAGAGTAACTAACAGCGTTAGCTCCTCAAAGTTAACATCAAGAATTTTAATTTATTTAGAAATAGAACTCCTATAGATTTCACACAAGTGAGCCAGGATATCTATTAACGTCAGGCGGTAATCAAGTAAGGCTTCGCTACTTCTTCCTTCTAATTTTAACTGGATAGAAAATTCTTCAATTACCTCCATGTGGATTTCAATAATTTGGGGCACAGGAATATTAGCATAAAAGATAGTGTTGATAAATTTATCAATACTATCTTTGAGTGTTTTGTCTGTGGTAAAATAATTTATAAGAATTAGGCTGTAATCGGATTTAAGCTGTTTTAATAATCCTTGCCTTTCGGCTGGATTCATATCTTGAAAATGCTGTTGACTTTTTTGCATCTGGCTGGCAAATACATAGACGTACTTGCTAGTGTATGGCTTACTTAGATTCGGTTGTGGGCAATTTGGTAAATAGTTGATTTCTACAGAGGTATTTGCAGTTACAGGGAAGTAGCAAAATTGGGCAATAATCGCGTCAATCAATTTCCACGCCCACCAAATCCAACCTTTTTGCTTGGCTAAGTCAACTAGATTATCTAAACATTTGTTAACATTAGGTTGCAGAATCAATATCGGTAATAACATTTGCTCTTTAATCTATCTCCTCGATCGCCCCGATCAATAAACGTGGGCTGATAAGTTTGGCTAACGCTTCTAGGGTAATACTTGATGTGCATTCGTAAACTGGTTGTTCTACCCCAAAATAATGCTTTGTGTTAGTAGATAATCCAAGAAGGAGAAAGGCAGGAAGTAGAGAAGCTTATTTACTAAACTTTTTACCTTTGAGCAACTGGATAGTTATTTATACCTGCTTGTGCTAGCTACTCAACAACCTAGTACAGAAACTGAGTGGTAGGTCTTTGATAATCGGGTAGTATGTCGGCATAACAAGACACAGTACCTAATTGATTGTTTACATATTTATGTAAATAGACAGATAGAGTTTTTGATTTTGCTCCTTGATAAGATACTTAAACGAACTTAAAGGATTGTCGCATTCTAAATCATTATAATTCCTCAAGGTTCTAAAGCGAATCTTTGGGGCCATAATTGTTGTAGCCGTCGCTATCGATGAGGAGTTTAAATACCAGTAAGACCCTGGGGAGGCTAGTTGCTATAAATCAGAAACGTCGCCTCTTGGAAAAATGCACTCGTTCACAAGCAAGTGTCCGTAAGGGTAAATCCCATTGTTTTATTTAATGGCGTTGAAATAACCAGAGTTGCTTATATGAGTCTTCTTAGAGGATATGGCTTCAGGCGAAAAGACCATCAATTGGCAGATGGAAATGCCGGAAGTTTCCACTGGAAGAATGATCCCCAAAGCCCTATGTTAATGCTAGATTACCCGCTTTATGACTTTCAGGCAACCGTACCTAGCTGCCTCCAAACATCTTCTTTGGCAGTGGTGCTGGAGATTTTTGAGCAAGAGCAGTGCGATCGCTTGGTAGTAGTGAATCAGCAGCAATGCCCTATAGGATTGCTGTATTCTGCACGTTTAATCCAAAAATTATTAGCACATAATGACGATAAAAATCTAAATTTACAGCAATCTATCTTTGCTTGGAGTCAAAGTCTAATTGAGCCAATCCAGACAATATCAGCTTCGGAGCGTGTTGAGCAATTAGGCTTGCATTTGTGCGATCCACAAGCCGAAAAACAGCAAAACTTAGATTGGGCGCTGATTGACTCTGATGGGCGATATTTGGGGCTACTGGATAGTTCACGACTGTTGCGATCGCTGGCTAAGGAACGCATGGGTGGCTTACAAAGCTCTGTACAGCCGCCAAATAAAGCGAAATCATTGGAACACCAGCCACTGATCCTGTTGCTGGAAAGACTGCCTTGGCCTTTGATGTTGGAAACCGATACTGGCGAAATATTAGCCCGAAATCCCGCCTGGTGGCAGCAATTAGGAGCCTTGAAAGATCCAGAAGGAGTTAGGCAACAAGTGGAGGCAATACTTATCCCTAAGTCCTCCGAAAAATCTGAATATGCCACCCAACGAGCAATCAAGGTTCATCCCAATGGCAGGGAAAATGAATATGGTGGTGAAGAACTGACTCAACAAGAAGCATCACCAGAGGCTGTATATAGTCGCTGCTATTTGGATGGTCAAGTGGGGACTTGTACCTGCGTTGTGGAAGTCCAAAATGGTCAGGAGCGAATCTGGCAGTTTGCCAAAATTCCCTTAGATAGTCCTGAGTTTAAAGGCTTGAGTGCTGAATCAGAGGTTGTACTCAGCAATGATTTATGGTTGGTTTTAGCTACTGATGTGACTGAACAGCAGCAGCTTTGCAAAGAATTAGCTGCAAAAAATGCCGATTTAATTCAACTAAATCGGTTGAAGGATGAGTTTTTATCGTGTATTAGTCATGAACTCAAAACTCCCTTAACTGCCGTTTTAGGGTTATCGCGTCTGCTTGTGGATCAGCAGTTGGGAGAACTCAACGAACGTCAAGCCCGTTATGCAGGACTGATTCATCAAAGTGGCCGCCACCTGATGAGTGTGGTGAATGACATTTTAGATTTGACCCGGATGGAAACGGGACAAATGGATTTGACGCTGACTCCGGTGAAAATTCAGGCTGTGTGCGATCGCGCCTTATCGGAAGCCAAAGCCATCCACACCCAAACTACCAAAACAACACCCCAAACTCAAGAAAACGTCCGTTCAACTGCTCCCCAATTCTGCCTTTCCATTGAACTAGGTTTAGATGAGATGGTGGCAGATGAGTTGCGCTTGCGCCAAATGCTAGTACACCTACTTTCCAACGCCTTTAAATTCACCGAAATATCTGGCGAAATTGGGCTGCGCGTGAGTCGTTGGGAAGGATGGATTGCCTTTACAATTTGGGATACAGGTATTGGTATTCCAGAACACCAGCAACACTTAATTTTTCAAAAATTTCAGCAACTAGAAAATCCCCTCACCCGCCAATTTGAAGGCACTGGCTTAGGGTTAGTCTTAACTCGGGCCTTGGCTCGCCTCCACGGAGGAGATGTCAGCTTCTTATCTCGTGAAGGAAAAGGTAGCCAGTTTACACTTCTTCTGCCGCCCAGTCCCCCGAAAACAGGCTTTTCTGAGCCAGAGATCGGAATCAGAGCAGACGATAAGACACGACACCAACAGACACGGGAAAATCCCGCAGCCGCCCGTCAGCAAGTCATTACACCCATACAGCATCATCCCGTTAGTTCACAAAGGTTGGTCTTAGTAGTCGAGGCAGTAGCGCGATATATTGAAGACTTGACCGAAAAACTTAAAGCTTTAGGTTATCGGGTAGTAATTGCGCGATCGGGGACAGAAGCAGTTGAAAAAGCTCGACGCTTGCAACCAATAGCGATATTTTTGAATCCCTTGCTGCCTCTGCTGTCAGGCTGGGATGTGCTGACTCTACTAAAATCTGACACCGCAACCCGTCACATATCTGTAATTGTTACCGCAACGGGGGCCGAAAAGGAGAAAGCATTTGCTAACCGAGCCGATGGTTTCTTAAATTTGCCCGTGGAGCATCAGGTATTAGCACCAGTTTTAGAAAAATTATGTACTGCACAAGCAGTTTTACAGGTAGGGTTAGACAATAGCGCCATTATCCCACCTAAAACCCCACTGCGAATTCTCCGGTTGGTAAATCCCCAGTTGGAATCCGTCAATCCCCACCCCTCACTTCGAGAACATCGAGTAATTGAAGTAGATGATTTAGATCAAGCAGAACTTTTGGCGCGGGTATGGCAGTTTGATGTCATTTTGCTAGATGTCGAAAGTACCACCGCCCAAATTTATCTGCAAAAACTAATTCAGCACCCACGTTTGGCGGCTGTACCCTTGGTTACTTGCGATGTTGCAACTACATTAATAGCTTCTAAAATACCAGGGTTATCTGTATTTCCTTACTTAACACCATTTACTAAAAACAACAGCAGTCGCATTGAGAAAACAGATGCCTTACTATCAGTACTGCAAATTGCTTCTGGTATTTGCTGCCCTCCTAACATATTGGTTGTAGATTTGACAATGTTGCGTGATTTTCCACAGGGAAGACGTAAGCCAGCTAAGGGTTATCGGACAGCAAAAAATTGCTCAATTAGTAGTGAAACTGCTGAACGGGGATCTGAGTGGTTCCAAGCTTTAATTCAATATCTACAAACAGCAGGCTTTAAAGCGGCGATGAGTCCTTGTTGGGCAGAAGTGTTACAACAAATTCGTCACCAAAGCGTTGATTTACTACTAATTTGTTTAGGAGAATCCGCTATCCACAAAGACGTGCTAAAAGCTCTGAAAACATTGGGAAATTCGCCTGACAAATTACCACCAATTTTGGTATTAAATCAGCGATTAAATCGTCCAGAAAACAGTTTACAGCCTGCGTTAGCTTATAAGGAAATTGACAAGCAGAAGAAAAATGGTTTGGAATCAGTAGAGAGTGTTGTTGGTGCGATCGCTACCCAAATATTACCGCGCTCGATATCAATGGAAGACCTCTTAACCCAGATCAATCAAGCCTTAGCTATCAATGGTTACAATGGCAAATGTTAATCGGGTCATTAGTCATTGGTCATTGGTCATAGATTATTCACAGATGACAAAGGACAAAGGACAAATGACTAATGATAAATTACGATATATCTATTTTTTCGCTTTTCTTTTTCTTAAAAGGAACTCGAACTAGGTTATAAGCACCCTTGGTAGATAAATTCTTGTAATCATCTGGCTGTAAGTCCATTTGTAAAAACTTTTTCTGTTCAGCCAGTAACAACAGTGAGGCAGGTTTTAATCCCTTTGCTGCTTGATTTTGAATATGCTCTATAGCCTCTTTGGGAAATCTTAAATAATTTACGTGAATTTGGCTGTAAAATACCACACTAGGCTTTTTGAAGCCAAGCATGATCAATTCTTCATTTGGTTGTTTTGCTTCTAGGACGATCGCAGATAATTCTCTTAAAGGTAATTGACGTTCTCGATCAATAAAAAACGAAGCAGGCGTTAATACAAAAATTATAAACGCCACAAACCCGATTAAATTAATCCCAATAATGTAGTTCCATCGGCGACTTAGTAAGAAACCCGCAACTAAAACGGCACAAACAAGCCATATTAAGCCGGCGATTACTGGTAAACCAGATTTTTGAATTAGTTCGTGGAAGTTACTTATGGCTGGATCAGTACCTAATATATGGGTTATATTAAACAGTGCTGTTGACAAGACTGATAAAAAAGCTACATTCAACCAACCACTGATTCGCAGAAAAGCGGGAGACGAGGAAACAGGAATTGGTTGTCTGTCTTGTCTATCCTGAAAAAAATCGCTCCATAACAGCGTTACTAAGATGGCTGCTGCTGGCATTAAAGGCAATACGTAACTAGGAAGTTTGGTGACAGCGACACTGAAAAAGGCAAAAATGCTAGCAAACCAGAACCAGGCGAATAAACCAAATTGCTGAAAACGTTCAAGGGATCGCCAGTGCGATCGCTGCCAAAATTTTAATTTTACTATAGACACTGGTAAATACACTGAGTAAGGTGCAAAACCCAGCAGCACAATTACAAAGTAAAAATACCAAGGTGCTGAATGACCATTAACTACCTCTGTAAAGCGTTCCAGGTTGTGATAACCAAAAAAGGCATTAATATAATTCCAGCCATTACGCCAAATTACTAAGGCGTACCAGGGTACTGATAAACCTAAAATTATCAGTATACCCATGAAGAGGCGCATTTCCCGCAATACCTCTCTAAACCTTCCTACATAAAGCAAAAAGGCGAAAATAATTAGTCCTGGTAAGACAATTCCCACTGGGCCTTTAGTCAAAATCGCGCCTGCAATTAGCACATAACAAGCTAAGTACCATTTATTTGGGAATTGGGAATTGGGAATTGGGAATTGGGAATTGGTTATTTCCCCCTGCTCCCCTGCTCCCCTGCTTCCTTCCTTCCCTGCATATCCTAGAAAGAAACATAACAAAGCTGATGCCATACATCCAGTGAGCAACATATCAGAGACACCTGTTCTGGCCCAAATAATAGTTTCGCCATTGAGTGCCATCAGCGCTGCTGCGATAAAAGATGTTAAATAGCGGCGAGTAGGACGTGAAACTTGCTCTAATTCGTCTTGTTTGGCAAAATACCACTGGACGGTGTAAAAACCTAAACAAATTAAGCCAAATGCTGCGATCGCTGAAGGTAAGCGTACTGCCCACTCATTCACGCCAATCAGATGATATGCGATCGCTTGACACCAGTAAATTAAAGCAGGTTTATCGAAACGAGTGTCACCATTGAAAAATGGGGTTATCCAATCACCTGTAACGAACATCTGGCGGGAAGCTTCGGCAAACAAAGGTTCTGTCTCATCAATCAAGCCAATGTTGCCCAAATTCCACCCAAAAGCTATCCAGCCAACCACCATCAACCACAAAATCGACACAGTTAAACTTAGGGCTGGATTCTTTGCTATTTCGTTGAACCACTGATCGACAGTGTGCTTAACACTCAATTTCATGCTCATTAGTCAATAGTCAACAATCACTACTCAATAGTCGTTGGTTATCTATCTTTTGTTCTTCGGAGTTTTTAACTCAACAATTTTCCTCTACTTCAGTACTCTATCAACACTAGGGTAGGCACTGCCTACAATCTCAAAATAAAAGTTTGAGACAATGGTAAACAATGCCCACCCTGCAAAAATAGCTTCCGTACTCAGCATTACTAATCTATGGACTCAGCACTAGTTGCCATTCCTTGCTTTGAGAATTCCATTTAGGTAATTGAGTTTCACCGACAACGTAGGGGCCCCAATAACGACGGGAACCATCTTGTGCAAAAGCAACCAAAATATCTCCCTTCTCCAGCTTTAAATTATTTTGAGGTAGAGATAAAGTCAGCCCCTTCTCACTACCTTCTTGGGGCGCAAAATCCCAATGTGCTGGTACATCATAGTGAGTCTTTTTAGTACCAGAGCCTTTTGCTACCGACTGTCGCGCTAGTAGAGCCAACCGCACAGGCTGATTCGTTTGATTGCTCATCCGCAAAGTCCCTTCATTCTTGGCTTTGCTTGCTGATTTATCCCGCTCTGCCAACACAGGATAAGTATTTTCTTTTATACTACTATGTTCTACTTGATTGCTTTGAGTAGATAGATTAGCGGAAATATCTTTTTCCGGTGAAACAGGTATTGATGAAGCTGTCTCCCACTCTTGAGTTTCTGTTGGCACTTGTGAAGATGTATCTGGGTTTGTGGATTCAAAAGATACACTTACTCCAAAACATCCCACCAGCGTAACAAGCAGTCCCAAGCAAGAAACCGTAATACCGACGTTACGATATACTGAAGATTTCATATTGATAGTTATTAGAAATAAATATTTTTTCTAGGCTTGACCAAATAGTAGCCTATTATCACAAAAGCTAATCAGAGAAAGTATCCTAATATAGATTTTTCTAAAATTAGGTACAAAAATGTATTATAGATATCATTTTGAGGAGAAAATATTTGGAAGAAATAATTCCTTTGATCCTTGCTCAACAATGGGTATAGATACCCTTTGCTTTGTGTATTGACCGTAGGCTTGGATGAAAACAAGAAAATCAGATACCTAGCCAAGCCTTTTCATTTGGATAAAAAAATAAGAGTTTCCTGAAACCGCTAACGGCTTCAACAAGGCTTTCTTTGCCAAACCTTAGATAAATCTAAGATGTATATTTCATCTCATCTTATAATAAGTACCCTTTTAAGAGACTTTCTAAAAGATGATAGCTTATGCAAATTTGAATTAATACTGTAACTAGGTAGGCTTAATTAAATATAAGAGCAAATCTCACCCTCACTCCTTCTCCTTAGTAAGGAGAGGGAAGCCGCAGGCAGCGTGAGGTTTTATATTTAATTTGACCCACTTACTTATATCCAGTATATATCTATAATATTAACAAATAAGCTTAGACTAAAACCAAATATCCTATTTGAATATAGAGATATTTGAAGATATCTTGACTTTTCCTGAGAAGTCTATGTGATGCAAAATACTCGTCTCAATAACTTGTTGGATGCCATTGTTACACGGTTTAGTCAATGGTTTTTAAATCCTTGGCGGCGATTATCGTTGCTGATCATTAGTTTTTTGTTTGGTTTTTTTCTAGGAAACGCAGCTTCTACTACAGCCGGTCAACGGGCAGAATTAGATATTGTAGTAGCTGGTTTTTTAGTAGTATTAACGGAAATTACTAGTAGGATATTTTACAGTAAAAGTTTTTTCGCCAAGCGATCGCTCTTAGTAGACTCACTAAATCTCCTCAAAGTTGGTTTCACCTACAGCCTGTTTCTCGAAGCCTTTAAGCTGGGATCGTGAGAAGATGCAGGGGAGCAGGGGGCAGGGAGAGGTAAATTATGAGTTGGTGGTTGGGTGAAATTTTAGTAAAGGATGGGTTGGGGGAAACTTGGCAGCAGCAAGCAAAAGAAGCAGCGCTGTTAGATAAGTCGAGAGCTAAAGCTTTTGGGATCACGTTGAAAAATGTAGATGAAGTAATAGAAAAGCGATCGCAGTTACTAAAATCTGTCTTCCCAGCTTTCAGTCAATTCTGTCAAACTACGCTCCAAATCGAACCCAAGGAAATGTTACAAGTATTGTGGGACTTGTGGCTGCCTTTGGGGATCAAACTAGCATCGCAGCGCCAACAGTTGGAACGCCCTCTAATTCAAGGAATATTAGGAGGACAAGGCACTGGAAAAACTACAATGTCTAAAGTTCTCAGCTTGATTTTGAATCAGTTGGGATACCAGACTCTAAGTTTATCTTTGGATGACTTATATAAAACTTACAGCGATCGCTTGGTTTTAACACAACAAGATCCCCGCTTGATTTGGCGCGGGCCACCAGGAACCCACGATGTAGATTTAGGCTTAGATGTACTAGATCAGATCCGTCAGTCGCAAAGTTCAGTTTTGGTTCCCCGTTTTGATAAATCTGCATACAGAGGCGCTGGCGATCGCACCACTCCAGAGATTGTAACAGGTGTAGATATTGTATTATTTGAAGGTTGGTTTGTGGGTGTGCGACCAATTAACGCAGATGTATTTGATACTGCGCCGCCGCCAATTATCACAGACGAGCATAGAGCATTTGCCCGCGATATGAATTGTCGCCTCCACGATTATTTACCATTGTGGGATCGATTAGACAGCTTAATTTTGCTATATCCAACCGATTATCGCTGTTCTTTGGAGTGGCGCAAACAGGCGGAACAGCAGATGATTGCTGCGGGAAAATCGGGGATGAGCAATGCAGAGATAGAGCAATTTGTCAATTATTTTTGGCGATCGCTTCACCCGGAATTATTTATCAAGCCGTTGGTAAAAGATGCAACAGTGGTCGATTTGGTGATTGAGATCCATGCCGATCATAGCTTTGGTGAAGTTTATTGCGATCGCACTTAGGGCGTTAGTTCTCAAGCAAATCAGCTAAAAGCACTATAATTTCTTTAAAGCGTGATTTATCCTACTCCTTAGACCAAAAATGCCAGAGGTATCGTTAAAGCTTTTCTTTTCTTACTCTCACAAAGATGAAGCTCTGCGAGATGAACTAGCTAAACACCTGACTATATTAGAATGGCAAGGTGTGATTTCAAGTTGGTGCGATCGTAAGATACTACCTGGAGAGGAGTGGGATTACCAAATTAACGATAATCTAAACACTGCCGACATCATTCTGTTGCTCATCAGTTCAGATTTTCTTTTTTCTAAATATTGCTGGGATGTCGAAGTTAAGAAGGCAATAGAACGTCACGAAGTTGGAGAGGCTTGTGTTATCCCGGTTATTCTGCGAAGCGTTGATTGGAGTGGCGCACCATTTGCAAAACTTCAAGCTTTGCCTAAGAATGCTGAACCTGTGGTTTCAAGGAATTGGCACAATCAAGATGAAGCTTTCACAGATGTAGCTAGAGGAATTCGGGCGGTTGCTGAGAACCTAAAGAAGGTAAGAGAGGAACTAAGGCAAAAACAGGAAGCAGAAAGGCTACAACTACGGGAACAAGAAGAGGAAACCAGGAAGCTACAACAGCAACAAGAAAGGCCGCGGCTACACGAACAACAAGAACAAGAAGAAGCAAATAGGTTACAAAGACAACAAGAACAAGAAAAAGCCAACAAGTTGCAACTACAACAGCAATCTACTGATAACGATCTCCTCTCTGAGAAAGGCATAGACTATAGGCGGTTGCGCGATTTACTTAAAGCAGGGAATTGGAAAGAAGCGGATCAAGAAACTCTGGCTGTTATGCTCAAAGCCACTGGCAGAGAAAAAGAAGGCTGGGTAGATTCTAAATCTATTAAAAACTTTCTTTATGCTGACTTACGCACCATTGACCAACTGTGGGTAAAATACAGTGATGGGCACTTTGGGTTTAGTGTGCAAAAGCGCATTTGGGAAAGTGTTGGAAAAGACTACGAAAAGTTTGGCGATCGCGTCGGATGGCGAAAAGGAATGTTTTTTAATAAAAAGTGGCTGGGATACTCAGACATGACCTTCACAAAAAACTCTCTGCAAGGACATTTACCGGCTAGGGCAATGGCGTGGCATAATTTATCGAATGACTTTGTGCGGATGGACTGGATGGACAACATTCCAACTCTTCTCTTCTCTCGCCTGGAGACTTTGTAAAGTCTAACATATAAGGCTTACAGCAAATTGTAAAGATTCACAAACAAGTCGTTTCGCACGAAGTATTGCGGTTTCTACGTTTCCGTTACCTGGCACTGTAGCAAAAAAACGTCTTCTTGTTGGGCTTGTAGTATAATGCTAGCTTTTTGAATGTCATAGCAATTAGCAAAGATAAATTTATTCGCTACTTTTTCTATTTCATGGTTACTTGCTTCCCATTCATCCAAGGTAGTCTCATATTAATTCGTAATTCGTAATTCATAATTCGTAATTAGACAAGTTGTAAGAAGCTCTCTCGATAATTTTAACTACTTGGGAAACCTCCAGCTTGAAAAATCTGTTCGGCGGTTAAATTCAATTCTGGGAAAGTAGGCGAGATGATGGCATCCGCACCTCTAAATTGAGTAACTTGGTATTCACCATCGATTAATTGATAAATAGACATAGTAGGTTGTTTGGGATTGCCAGTGAACTTCTTAGCGCCTAAACCTAGATAATCTACAACCCAGTATTCAGGAATTCCAATACCCTCATACTTACCTTGTTTTGTGTAGTAGTCATCATCCCAATTAGTACTAACTACCTCAACTACCAAGGGAATTGATGCCGCATAAGATACAGTTGATTCTTTTTTCCATAACGGTTCATTCACTAAATTAAGACGATTTAATATCAACACATCTGGGGAATAAGCAGATACCGAATTAGAAGGTTTTATCAACGCAGTTTTAGGGATTGTATAAGGTAAATTTAATCGGTCAAATTCTACTGTTAGTTTTCTAGCTATAAAACCAACAACATCCTCATGATCACCAGTTGGTTGGGGCATTTCAACAATCACGCCATCATATAATTCGTATCTTCCACCTTCGGGCCGCCACGCTGTAAAATCTTCAAAGCTTACTAGTTTGGGTATGGCTTGAGTCATAAATTATTGCCTTGGCTTGTATATTGCCTTAATAATTGCTTTTAAAGCTGACAAATTGCTTTTAAAGCTTGTAGCAACTGACTTGAACGCTCTTTTTCCATTAAATTTAATTCTGGTAACAGATAATAAATCGGCGGATTTCCTTGTTCAATATAGACAAACTGATAACTTCTACCATTAGTTGTTAATCCCCAAACTGATTTTTGATTATCTAAATTTTTATAAGAGTATGTGAGTAGCTGAGGTAAACCTGTTGAAATATCAATTTGACTATTTTTAGATTCGATTAAAAGTACCCAAAAATATCTTTGAAGTTTTGTATATTTAGCTTTACTAATAGCTAAAATATCAAATCTTCCTTTAATTATAATATCTTCATCTTCAACTTCAATATCAGCAATATTTTCCTCCAAAACAATCTCGATAGGATAGCGATAAAAACCAGCTAATCTTAATAAAGGTGCAACTGCAAGAAACTTTACCTGACCTTCAGAAACTTTGCCTGCTGTAAGGTAGCGCCGAAAGTCATTTCTAATTTGCAGAAGTTCTTGTTGTTCGGCTTCGAGAAGAGGTTCTAGAGATAAGTAGTTAGAAAATGAGTCACTGTATTGTTCTTGAAAGCCAAACAGACGATGGACTTCTTCTAAAGATAAATTCCGAGCATTAAGAATTGTCATATATTTTTGCTTGATTAAGGTACAACCTAATCAAAATATCTATATAAAATCTATTTTACCCCCTACTTGAGTTTGTTAAGCTGCAATAAGAAAGATTTGTCAGTTAATCAAATTAACTTCTTAACTCTGTGTTCTCTGTGCCTCTGTGGTTAAATAAAAAGCTTTTGAACCACAGAGACGCAGAGGGCGCAGAGAGAAAAAGAGATTTTAGAAGTCTATTAGTCAAGTCTTTTTTTAACTTCCTCAGCCAAATCTACTAGTAGCACTTCTACTTGCTCACCTGTTTTCAAATCTTTCAACGAAGATTTTTGTGCTGCTGCTTCCTCAGAACCAATAATTACACAAAATTGAATTCCTTGTTTATCTGCTAGCTGAAATTGTTTACCCAAGGGGCGCTTATCAAAGTTAGTGATGACATTAATTCCAGCCTGACGCAGATGTTGGGAAACTTTTAAATAAGTTGGCATTAAATCTTCTTGCATATTCACTACCATCACCTGGGCTGGTGTCGCAGCTAAGGTACTAAGAATGCCAGCTTTTAATAAACGACTAATTAAGCGAGTTAAGCCGATAGAAATGCCGACACCAGGCATTTTTTCACCCAAAAACACTCCGACTAATTCTTCATATCTTCCGCCAGAACAAATACTACCTAAAGCTTCATGTCCTAACAAGGTTGTTTCGTAAACTGTACCAGTATAGTAATCAAGCCCACGGGCAATGGATAAATCAATACAGAAGCGATTTTCAGCAACTCCGAGATTACGCACACCTGCAATTACCGTTTCTAGTTCGCTAATTCCCAAGTTTAATTGCTCGGCTTCTGGTAAATTTTGGGCAAGATGCTTAAGCTTATCTAATACTTCATCAACGGAACCATCTATTTTAATAAAATCAATAATTTTTTGAGTCTGTTCTCCTGAAACTCCCTCTTTTTCTAATTCTTGTTTGACTTTAGTTTCCCCAATTTTTTCTAAATTATCAACAATACTAATACACGATTTAATTTTGTCTTCGGTAATTCCTACTGATTTAAAAAAACCTGTAAGAACTTTCCGGTTATTGATGCGAATCAAAAAATCACCAATATTTATTGCTTCAAATATCTCAGTGATAATTGCAGGCATCTGAGCATCATAGAGTAAGCTGAGTTCACGACGAGCAACTACATCAATATCACACTGGCGAAATTGACGAAAACGCCCATCTTTTGCCCGTTCTCCTCGAAAAACCATATCAGTTTGATAGCGAGCAAAGGGAAAGGTTAACTCATTCAGGTGACGCGCAATATAAGCTGCTAAAGGAACTGTTTGATCGAATTTTAAAGCTCTTGCTTCCGAACCAGTTTCGCCCGATTTATCTCTCTCAGCTTGTCGATTTGGGGGCAGGATGGGGTCAATACCATAAATGATATTATCACCTTGATTACCTTTAGCTTGCAGCACTTCTAAACGTTCTACAGCAGGTGTTTCAATGGGCGTAAATCCATAGCTTTCAAAAACTTTACGGATGATATCTAGTAAATATAATTCTAGACGCTTTTCATTAGGCAGAAATTCTGGGAAACCGCTAGGAGTAGAAAAGTTTATTTTGTCACCTTTTGCCATGCGTGTACCTTACTAAGTTGAAATTTGAGATGGAAGTCTAACGTTTGGAAGTCGTGGCTACACAAACAAAGTCCGCCTGCGCGGACTGAGAATAATGAATGATTGTGTTTGAGAACAGAAATTACTATCTTAGCCGTTCTTCTTGAATTAAGGTGCGCTGAAAGATTTGATTGTTCTTAAACCAATGCCAAGTGCGGGCACGATTGTTATTGTCAGGGCTAATGTAGATCATTTCGTATAAACTCATTTCTGGGTTTGTTTTATAAGTAAACTGCAAAATCACAATTGAATCATCGGCTTCCCAAGCTTTTCCATCTATGCGATCGGTATCAAACCACAGCTTATTATCTTTATAGCTTCCTGGGAATTCATACTCTTCTTGTTTCCCATCAGACCATTTGTAGCGATTAATTTGATAATAGGGATGAGGGCCATTTTCTGGAAATTGACAAGTTAAGTGAGACTCATAACTGTCAAGGATTTTTCCGGTTGTATCAATTACTGTATAAGTTCCTATCCAATCTCCTTCATGACGGACAAGCACCGGCATATCTTCTCGAATATTTGACATAGCAATTCACCTTTTATTGTTCTAAAATTTGGAAAAATCGAGTAAAGTAATCAGGAAAAGTTTTCGCTGTACAACCAGGGTCTTTTATTACAATGCCTGGAACCTTTAAGCCAGTGACAGTAAATGCCAGTCTTCACTAAATAAGGCATTTTCTAAAATCGAGTCACCTGACGCTAAATCCGCAACGAGTAATGCCCGATCGCTAATACTTTTAGAACCAGGAATCTCTACCGTGGCATTTACTGGGCGATTCAGAACAGGGATTGCAATGGTATCCACTTTTAACCTCTGTGCAGGTAGTCAGCTACAACTTAATTATGTTCGCATATTATGAGTGGGGAGTGGGGAAGGTTGTCAAAGACGGCTTTAATCATTGCACTACCTTTGCTTTCGGATGCAGATTACTCTGGGTCAAGAATTGAATAGCTAAACTTTGTACGGCTTGATTCAATGCCAACAAAGGGAAGTCTTGCAAAATTTCCAGTCGTTGAGTGGCGATCACTTCGCTGTATCTCCCTTAGCTACTTCGTCTAAAACAGCCTCCGAAGTGTAAAGAGTGAAGTTGTTTCGACGAAAGTCCCACCAGTCCCGTGTTGTTTCGATATTGGCAGCAATAATCAGGTTTTTGGTCGATCTGGCTGTCAGATAACCAATTACACTAGTTTGCGTGACATCAATGCACATCTTTGACTAAACTTATCTTTCTAAGGTGTCTCAAAGACTCGTGTTCTGAACGAATGAACTCGTGTTCTGAACGAATGGACTTGTGTTCTGAACGAATGGACTCGTGTTCTGAACGAATGGACTTGTGTTCTGAACGAATGGACTTGTGTTCTGAACGAATGGACTTGTGTTCTGAACGAATGGACTTGTGTTCTGAACCAAAACTATCAAAATTCTTCCAGGTGCTTTGGTTATCGTAGACGAAACTATGGCAGAAGCGATGTCTACGACGGGCTACGCCTACGCCATTGATTACGCTAATGAGTTGCATAGTGATGATGGCATTGGTCACTCCCCATTCCCAAACCACCAAGGGTCATTAGTATCGTTAGTTTTAATTAAAATAGCTTTTTTTCGCATAAACCGTTTCAGCGCGGCTGCACCCATGCGTGAGCCTCCCATACCGGAAAATTTAAAGGCGTTTTTCTCTCCCTCGTGCATGATAGCGGTGAGTGCAGCATCGTTGATACTAATAGCACCTGCATCTATCTGCGGGGCAATTTCTAAGGCTTCAGGTTCCGAGGCAAAGACAGCAGCACTCAATCCATAAATCGAATCGTTTGCTAAAGATACCGCTTGCTCAACTGTAGAAAAAGGCATTACCGGCATAATAGGGCCGAAAGTCTCTTCGGTCATCACTTTCATCGAATGATTAACCTGGGTGAGAACTGTCGGGCGACACCACCAACCCCCACCTAAATCTTCAATTACACCGCCGCAGTGAATTACTGCTCCCTTTTCTACTGCATCTAATAAATGATCGCTAATAATAGCTGCTTGTCTTTCGGCGATAATAGGGCCAATTTCTCCACTTTCAACGCTGGGGTAGGCTAGCTCAAGGCGATGTGCTTTGGTTACTAATTGATGGTAAAACTTTTCAAATATGGATTCAGCAACATAAATTCGCTCAATTGACAAGCACGACTGTCCAGTATTGACGACGGAACCCCACAAGATTGCTGATATTGCTAATTCTAAATTGGCTGATTCTAAAACGATCGCAGGATCTTTTCCTCCTAATTCCAAAAAAGCTGGAATAAACCGTTTAGCAGCCGCTTCTGCCACTTTTCGCCCTGTGGCTACACTGCCTGTAAAGCATACTAAGTCTACATTGTCAATCAAAAGAGATCCGGTTGCACCTGCTCCTTCAACAAAAGTTAAGACATCGCGCAATTTGGGAACGGCATTGATTGCTGTTGTCATTGGTGCGACGAAGCGAGGAGCAATTTCACTGGGTTTGACAATAACAGCACAACCCGCCAGCAATGCCGGAATGGTATCAATGGTTGACAGCAGCAGTGGAAAATTCCACGGGCTAATTATCCCCACTAGGGGGTAAGGAACAGATGTTTGTTGCAAAGCGATAAATGGAATTGCTGTGTTTTTTGCAGAGTCTTGCAGCAATTCCGGTGCTAATCTACACCAGCGATCGATGCTAGAGAGAAAGGAATCTATTTCTAATACTGAGGTTGATAATCTTCCCGTATCATTTACTAAAGCTTCCGTTAAGCGATCGCGCCCTGATACTATCGCTTCCTTCCACTGCTGTAAAGCTTCAATTCTTCCTTCTAAACCCAGTTTTTGCCAGCTAACTTGTGCCCTGCGCGATCGCTTACACTGTTGTGCCAGCAACCTTGGGGGCGGCGGGACAATTACGTAGTCAAATTTGCCAGTTCGGGGATTACGGACTTCTATTGGTTTTGTCATTTGTCATTTGTCATTTGTCATTTGTTATTGGGTATGGGTTACTCTCTTTATCCCCCAATGCCCCATTCTCAATTCCCAAATTCAAATTATCCCCAATTTTGCTAACCGCTCAATGGTGGCTTGCTGGGTTTGGAGGAAGTGTTTGCGGTCTATTTCTCCCTCCAGCATAGTATTAGCTGGATAAAAGTGTGATTGATAATAACTTTCAGCGTATAGTTCAAAGCGTTGGCGGGAAAGTAAATTCTGTAACCCTGGTCTGCGGCGATCGCGGCGTAATGCTCCTAAATCAATCTCGGCGAATGCTGCCATGCTCTCGCCTGCACCTGTTTCAGCTAAAACGATTCCGCGATGGTCAATAATTTTAGAGCCACCATCAGCCGAAGCTATGGGAATGGCAATATTAGCGATACCTGCGGTATTAGATGAAACTACATAAGCCATGTTTTCGACAGCGCGAGTGATTTTTGCCGCGTCTTTGGGGGTGAGGTTTTTGTTGTATACTTCCGAGGTGGAATGAACAAAAATCTCTGCTCCTCGCATCGCCAGACACCGCGCCACTTCTGGATACAAAATCTCTTCTGATGCTAAAGCTGCTAAATTACCGATCTCCGTTTTGGCTACGGGGAAAACTCCCTCTAAACCATAGCAATCAAGATATTCATCCCAAACATCATGGGGGGTGGGGGCAAATAAGGAATTCAGCCGTCGATACCGCAAGACGATTGAGCCGGAGGGGTCAAGAATAAAGCAGGTTTGGAAGTACAATCCGGGAAAGTTGAGATCAATTTCGTAGGCGTTCCCAGCTAGGAAGATTTTGTGCTTTTGGGCAATTTTACCAAGTGCCTCATACTCAGCACCAGCCATTTCTATACATGCTTTTTCTGCCCAACCAGAGAGAGAATCTCCCATCGGAAAACCAGTGAGGAAATATTCTGGTAGTACAATTAAACGACAATCAAAGCCAATGAAAGCGATACTAGCAGCAACTTGTTGAGCTAGACGGTTGATAGAGTTTTGCATAAGTGATCGCGCTTCGTGGCGATCGCTTGTTTGGTTAACTGCATGACAGGTAACTTGCAGTGCCAAAGCGCGGAATGATTCTAGATTAGTGGGCATTGGGAATTGGGAATTGGGAATTGGGGTACAAAGAGAAGAACCTAATGACAAATGACTAATGACTAATGACTAATGACTAATTCGATCGCCACCCCAGAGCGATCGTACAAGTTTATCTGTCAATTCCGATCCAAATATTTGTGCGGCAAATTTATTACCTGGATCGCGTTCAGCACTAACACGGCGGAGCGCCAAATCACGAGCCGCCAAAGCTTCGCGTGCATCATCTGGTACTGGTTCAGCTGTATCTACCCAGGTTAGCCAGCGATCGAGGGTTTCATGTGCAAGTGTGCGAATCAGTTCGAGGGTTTCCAAGGTGGGTGTGCTGGTGTAGCACAAGCTAGCAGGCGATTGAAATAGGCGAATATAGGTGCTTTTACTAGTAAATGCCTTTAAGCGGGAATCTTCTTGTAACTTTAAGAATGTTTGGTTAACAGGTTCATAATAGCGATCGAGATATGCCAAATCGGTTAAAAGCTCAGTTCGGGGGATGTAATCTATATAAAAGAAAATATTTGGTAGCGTGCCAAGCTCAAAAGCTAAATGAGGAACTTGGATATGCGACTTCAACCAAGTGGTGAGACGCATGGTGGTAAAGTTTGATTTTTCGGGGTTTCCTAGCCACGAATGAACTAACCAATCAATTTCTTCCCCCGAAAAAGCGGTGAGCGAACCCTTCATGTTGCGATCGAGACTGCTGTATTGCTGTAAATCTTCTACAGAAGGATCTGGATATAACTGAAAACGATCCTCTAGTTTTTGGTAGAGTTCCTTTGTAATTCCCCACAACCGATCAAATACAGCCTTATTGTCTAGATAGCTTTGTTTCTGAGTCATAGTTTGAGTTTGCGGCTTTGATATAAACTTTATATTTAGTTTGACACCTTTCGGCATCTAGCTCGTTGTCCATATCGAGCAACCCATTCATCGAATTCAAGACTGTGGTAAACAGCCCATCAAACGGTCGTAAAGCTATTGCAGCAACCTGTATCAGCTGATGATTCCTCATTTGGCTTTGAATTTAGATGAATACTTTTAAATAGATTTAGTTCTAATAATTTTTTCAAGAGCATATTTATTAGAGTTGAGTGTATATGAATAACCGAAAATTGCTTTTATAATTTTATCAATACATCACCTTGTCAGCCTATCAAGACTTACCTTTGGCAAATATTATTTACTTTTATATTAATATATGAGAATATAAATATCCGGACATCAATGTATTTATTTAGTAGTGACATGGGTTAAATCATATTTAAAAAGTGTTACACAACTATAATTTATTTAGAAAATAGTATAAAATGCGCCTAAATTATAAATTGAGATTTGTTTCTTCTCAACTAGTAACTGTAACAGTACTGCTAACCTTGCTGTTATTTATCCCTCAAATTTTGCTCAACTGGCAAGCATATTATAACTTTAATAGTATTATCAAACATGAATTTAAGCTCCAAACATTGAGTGATGAAATTACTTATCTTGATGAAGTCTTAACAATGTCAGCCCGAATGAATGCAGCTACAGGTAACTCTATTTGGGAACAACGATATCGCCAATTTGAGCCTAAACTCGACATAGCTATTAAAGAATCTATTAAACTGGCTCCTAAAGCATATAAAAATGAGGATGCCCAAAAAATTGATGCTGCTAATCAGCGTTTGGTTGCAATGGAATATCAATCTTTTGATTTAGTTAATAAAAATCAAAAGGAGACAGCACAACAATTACTTTCCAGCCGCGAATATGAAACTCAGAAGCGCATTTATGCTGATGGTGTTGCGAAAAGAAACCGTAATATTTCACTTCAGTTACAGCAGAAAATTGATGAATATTACCAAAGAATATTTTGGGCAGTTTTAGAATCTATTCTAAGTTTAGCACTGTTGATTCCGGCATGGCTTTTAGTATTGCATTTATTACAGCAATACTTAAAAGATAAAAAAATTGCTCAAACCGCTTTAGAAGAAACAAATTCTAGACTTGAAAGGCAAGTGGCAGAAAGAACGGCAAAATTAGAACATAAAAATATTCAACTAAAACAAACACTGCAAGAATTGCAACACACTCAAGTACAACTTATTCAAACTGAAAAAATGTCATCATTAGGTCAGTTAGTTGCTGGTGTTGCTCATGAAATCAATAATCCAGTTAATTTTATTCATGGTAATTTGATACATCTTAAAGAATATAGTCAGCAATTACTAACTTTAATTAGCCTGTATCAACAAGAAAATTTGAATTACAACCCAGAAATAACTACTCTGATTGATGAGATCGATTTAGAGTTTATTATTGATGATATACCGAAAACTTTATCCTCAATGACAGTTGGCACTGAGCGAATTTGTGAGATTGTGCTAACTTTGCGGAACTTCTCACGTCTTGATGAAGCAGAAATGAAACCTGTTGATATTCATGAAGGAATTAATAGCACGCTATTAATGTTACAGCATCGTCTCAAACAAAATCATAAACAGCAAGAAATCAAAATTATCAAAAATTATGGTAAATTGCCTCTTGTTGAATGTTATGCAGGAGGATTAAATCAGGTATTTATGAACATCTTAAGTAACGCTATTGATGCTTTATCTGAACGCGAGGAAGAGTATTTAGCAAGAGATTTTAAAAAACACATTAATTCTATTATTATCCATACTCAAGTTAAAAATGAAAGTTTTATAATTATTAGTATTAAAGACAATGGAATTGGAATACCAGAGGAAGTTAAGACTAGATTATTTGACCCTTTTTTTACTACTAAACCTGTAGGTAAAGGTACTGGTTTAGGATTATCCATTAGTTACCAGATTATAGTAAATAAGCATCATGGAAAAATAAAATGTATTTCTGCACTTGGGAAGGGTACAGAGTTTATCATTGAAATTCCTATCAAGCAGACGTGGTAAGCAAATATATGATTGTGTAGTTTAACCGTAAGGATTCAGCACCCAGGAGTCAGGAGCCAGAATTTATCAGGAATCTAGAATGATTAGTATATTTAGTCATCAAATGTTCTCCTGATTCTTTAACTATTCTGAATTCTGAATTCTGACTCCTGAATTCTTACGTTTAACCGAACAATATGTATCCGCCTCTTATAGTTCTGGAAAATCAACAAGTCTAAGCTTGTGGCTGAACTTACATTGCTGTCGGAACAGATATATTATTTTTAGTCACACCTTTGACATAATCTTGCAATGGCTTTGTCAATATAATCTGCAATAGTTTACTCATCAAACTGTTTAACGGAACTAGGCAGGTAATCCCTGCCTTTTTTAATAAATACCATCTAGCAATGTATTCCCTTGCTATTTAATTATGGGTGATTCCCCTTTGCCTGAGAATTACTAATAGAAAATCCTCGACGAGTAGGTTTAATCTTAGCTAATTCCACCTGAAAACTTACCTTATCGGTCATTTCGCCACTTCTTGCTTCTAAAGTCCACTTACCAGGACGCAAATTCCAAAATATAGAATTAGCTGAGTTTGTATCTAACTTTTCCCCATTTAGCCACCATTCAACAGATGCAGATTTATTTCCCGCTAGTTTAAATTCGAGTTTTTGCTTTGCATCTTCACCTGGATACAGTAAGAATAAATCGCCATGATGGGGAGATAAAATTCTCAAATTGGTAGAAACAAGACTCGATTGCTGTTGTTTTGCTAACCACTCGTTATACTCTGGTGGTAAGTTAAATTTATTATCACCTTCGTAGGCAATTTTATCTTCTGGATAGAAATATTCCTGCACCACTGAGGTACAATCTGGTGTTGGTCGTAATCCCGAAATTGCACAAATAGGTAATTGCACTAAACCTTCTGGAGGTGGAAAAGCTGCTGGTTCTTGATGTTCGTGCAGATGTAACATAATTCGATTCCACAAGGGTGCAGCGCCGGTAACACCTGAGACTTGTCGCATCGGTTCGCCGTTGAAATTGCCTACCCAAGTAGCGACGGTGTAATCTGTGGTGAAGCCAACTGTCCAAGTATCACGAAAATTGGAAGAAGTGCCAGTTTTAACCGCAACAGGAAAGGGTAAATTTAGCACAGAGTTTACACCAAAGGCTGTTGCACGAGCATGATTATCACTGAGGATGTTAGTAATTAATTGCCATATCGTCGTTGAATTTTGGATATTACATCGCACATTTGATGTGCTTTCAACGCAACTTGAATTTTGGATTGAAGAATCGGAAAATGTGCTTACTAAAGGAATAGCCTCTCCTTGTCGTGCTATGGTCAAATAGGCACGGGCTAATTCCCATAAACTGACTTCGCCACTACCGAGAGTTAAGCCTAAACCGTAATGTTCTGGGGTTTGATTAAGGTTTTCAAACCCCAGTTGATGCAATCGTTCTAAGAAAGTTTCTACACCTACTTTTTCTAAAACCCTCACTGCGGGTACATTCAACGAATTTGCTAAAGCGATTCGCACCCGCACAGGGCCAAGAAAGCGTTCGGTGTAATCGGTTGGGCTATAAAGTCTCGCACCAGGAATTGCATAACGGGCGGGGACATCTGCCAAAATGGTATTTGGGCGAATTAAACCTTTTTCTAAAGCTAATTCATAGACAAAAGGCTTGAGGGTAGAACCTGGTTGACGTAGCGCCTGTACTCCATCATTGCGTCCTAGCTTGACTTCATTAAAGTAATCAGGTGAACCAACATAAGCCAAAACTTCACCAGTGTGGTTGTCAATTACCAACGCAGCTGCATCGTAGACATTGTTGGCGGCGAGTGAGGAAATCACCTGTTGTACCTGTGCTTCGACAAACTGCTGTAAAGGGCGATTTATAGTGGTGCGAATCACGGATTGATCCCCCCTAACCCCCCTTAATAAGGGGGGGATTAAGCCCTGTTTTTCGAGGGGTATTTGATTGGCTAACCAAAATAAAAAGTGTGGTGCGGCGATAATTCCCCGTGGGCGAGACTGAAACACAACTTTTTCGGTGTGTGTTCGGGCTGCGTAGCTTGCCGCCGTAGGCATCGCACCATTAATATACTTTTCCTCTACCATACGATTAAGGACGTATTTTTGTCTCTGCTTCAACCGTTCCCAATGTTCATAAGGGTTAAAATATGTGGGATTATTCGGGATAGCGGCCAACAAACTAGCTTGGGCAAGATTTAACTCACTAGCTGGTATAGAAAAATAAGTCTGCGCGGCTGCTTCCACACCATATATATTCCCGCCCATCGGTAGCCGATTGATATATGCAGAGAGAATTTCATCTTTATTCATCCCTGCTGCTAACCGCCAGGATAGCCAAATTTCACTCAGTTTACCAGAAAAACTGCGGGGCACTGGATCTAACATCCGCGCTAATTGCATAGTAATAGTGGAAGCACCGGAAACAATTCGTTTCGCGTGGATAGCTTCTTTGCTGGCGCGGATAATAGCTTTCATATCCAACGCCCCGTGATGGTAAAAGCTGCCATCTTCGGCGGCTAAAATAGCATGGATAAACTGGGGCGAAACCTGATTTAGCGGGACGACTGATGTATGTTCTTGGTCACGAGTGAGCAATGTTCCTAATGGTAAACCATTGCGATCGCTAAATTGCATTGCCAGTTGATTTTGGGCAATATCTGCGGCCCGAATGGGCGCAAAATAAGGTAATAAGCGTATAATCAAGCAGATTACCAGCACAGCTAGGATAAATTTGCTACTGTGCTTAATTTGGAGTAGCGATCGTAAAATTAGTTTCATCAGGGAATCCCTGCCCAAGAAAACTTACCTTAATTTTGACGCAGTGATTACATCTACATCAGTAAATATGTCAAATCCTTAATAATTTATTTGAAATCACTTAGCAGATGTCAATTAAAATTTGCAGAATTTAAATACTTATTTATAGTTAAGAATTGTAGTGATTTTTAGGAACAATCATATAGAATTGGTTATCTATGTAAATAAACATAGTTAAATCCAAAATCTAGGTAAAAAATAATCATCTTGCACCCTTTATTAATCTTGGCATCACCCACTTAATAAGGGAATGCAAATTTTTGCTTTCTATAATTTGTGAATTTTTTATTTTGAATTACTAAAAAATATGATTATCAAATTTTTACGCAGTTTCTACCATAAAATTCTCTATTTCTTCCTTGGCGTACTTGGCGGTAGCCTGCGGCAAGCCGTTCGCGTAGCGTCTCATAGAGAAGCGTCTACCTTAAAACAAATTAGCCATTCCTCAAATCGCAAGAGAAAAATACAGTTTATTCTTCTCTTTACGTTCACGCTAGCCATGACAGGCTGTAATTTTTTTGGTATAAACTCAAGCAAAGAACAACTCCCAGCAGTATCCCCACTCACACCACCAAAACTACCAGACTGGATTGAACAAATAAGTCCCATCGGCGATGCAAAACCTCTCAACCAAATCCGCATCCGTTTTAAAGAAGCTTTAATTCCAGTTGAAAGTCTCGACAATCCAGAACAACAGAAAATATTAGATAAATTTGCCCTTTGGCCGCCTTTACCCGGTCAATTTCGCTTTTTGACACCGCGCATGGTGGGGTTTCAAGCTGAGAAAGCATTGCCAATAGCGACAAGATTTCAAGTTACTCTCAAAACAGGTTTAGCCGATTTAAAAAATCATCGCCTAGACAAAGATTTACCTTGGACTTTCAACACTGAATCTATCAGCCTAACTAATTTACCTGGTGTCAATCCCATCGAAAAGGCTGATATCGAACCAATTGATTTACAGCAAAAGCTACAGTTTACTTCCAACGTGGAATTAAATTTAGCTTCTGTACAAGAACATTTACAGTTAATTCTTGAAGGCAAAAACAAGGGTGTAGGCTTCAAAGTCGAATTAAACAAAGAAGAAAAACCAGTAAAAAATGAAGAAGACCCTTTAGAAAAATTTGACCCTTCAGCCCGCAATTGGATTTATAATCTTACCCCTCAGCAAAACCTAGAAAAAGCAACCCCTTATCGCCTAGTCTTTTCTCCCGGAATTCGCCCTGCTTATGGAAATCTCGCTACTGAGAAAGAATTTGCCAGTAAGTTAGTAACTTATTCACCTTTGGCATTTCAGAAAATTAACTTTTACGGACAGCCAGATTCAGGTGGAACATTCGGAAGATTTATTAAAGGTAGTCCCCAGTTAGAATTTAATAACGTCTTATTGCCAGATTCAGCTAAAGAAAGTATTACCATTAATCCAGCACCAAAAGATATTTCTAGAATCATCCAAATAAATGATGAAGATAAAGTTGTCGGCATCAATCCTTATGCCCTAGAACCTGCTAAAACTTATACAATTACTATCGATGGAAATCTAAAAGATAAGTTTGGTCAGACTTTGGGTAAACCTGTCACCCTGAAATATGATACTGGAGATTTAGCCGGGGATATCTGGGTACCATCAGATTTAAATGTTTTCCCTACAGATAAAAATTTACAGCTAAATATTACTACAGGAAATCTGCCAGAATCTAAATACAAAGCAGCTTATCGAGTAGTTAAACCGACAGATTTAGTTTATTTTAACAATAGTAGCGATTTATTACCTCAACCTTCTGATTGGCAAAGCTTTAAGGTATCGGGTAAGAAAAATGAATCAGTTGATATTGCTGTTCCTCTGCGGGAAAAAATAAGTGCAGCTACAGGAATGTTAGCTTATGGAGTCCAAGCCCGCACTAATAAATATCAGGAGAATGGTAAGGAACTGTGGCGAGAACCTACTACTTATGGAATGGTTGAATTGACGAATTTGGGGGTATTTACTCAGTGGTTTCCTGAGTCAGGCTTAATTCGCATCAATCATCTGACAGATGGTTCGCCAGTTCAAGCGACTGCTGTTGAAATTTATCAATCAAAATTACAAGCAAAATCTCGCCCCGAACCTGTTCCTTGTGCAACAGGTAAAACTGATGAAAATGGAATTTTTAGAATTATTGGTGAAGGATTACAGAAATGTTATTCTGGTAATGAAAGTTCTAGTAAATCACCACAATTATTAGTAATTGCCCGTGAAAACCAAGATTGGGCATTCGCTAGAACCGAAGAATATAGCGGCGTTTATGGCTACGGTATTGATGCAGGTTGGCAAGATAGTAAGCCAGAATCACGCGGCGTAATTTTCTCAGACAGACAGTTATATCAACCAGGCGAAAAAGCTTGGTTAACTGGGTTTGCTGGCTTCTTACAAAATGGCACAATCCAGCAAGATAAAAATGCTGTTTACCAATTAACTTTGGTAAATCCTGATGGACAAAAGACCAACTTAGGTACGCAAACTACAAATGAATTTGGTACGTTTTCTTTGGAATTGCCAATTAAAACTACTCAGCGCTTAGGCTACCATACAATCCAGGCTAAGGGGAAGAATGGACAAGAACTTTCTGGTGAATTTCGGGTAGCTGAGTTTAAACCACCCAATTTTAAAGTCGAACTCAATCTAGATAAAGAATTTGCTTACATTGACGATAAAGTTGATATTAATGCTACAAGTAATTATTTATTTGGCGCACCCGTAGAAGGTGGAGAAGCAAAATACTTTATTACTCGCCAACAGGCTAATTTTATTCCCAAAGGTTGGGACGAATTTACTTTTGGTCGGCAGTGGTTATGGCCAGAGGAAACTCCTACTATATCTAGTGATGTGTTGCAAACTAATACCCAACTAGATGCTAATGGTAAAAGTAGTCAAACTGTGAGTGTGGCTAATGATTTACCATATCCCATGACTTATCAAGTTGATGTACAAGTTGCAGATGTTTCTAATCTATCTGTAGCGGATTCCAAAACTTTTACAGCTTTACCAAGTAATCGTCTTATCGGGTTAAAAAGTAATTTTGTTACTGATGCTGGCAAGGCTTTTCCTATTGATGTAATTGTAACTGACCCTACAGGAAAAGCGATAACAGGTCAACGAGTGCGTCTGGAATTACAAGAAATTAAATACAGCAGCGTTACCCAATTAGTTGAAGGTAGCCGAACGCCAAAAAATCAAGTTGAATATAAAACAGTTGGACAGGCAGAAATTACATCTGCTAGTAATCCCCAATCGGTAAGTTTAACAGCACCGGAATCTGGTTCATATCGAATTAGAGTTAATTTTAGCGATGCCAAATCCGAATTAAGCGCCACAGATTTACAAATTTGGGCAACTGGAGAAAATCCAGTATTTTGGGGTTCAAGAGAAAAAGATGTTTTAGAAGTTAAATTAGATAAACAAGAATTTAAACCTGGTGAAATCGCTACAGTACTAATTCAATCTCCCTATCCAGATGCAGAATTATACTTTGCTGTGATTAAAGACAAACCCCTTTATCAGCAAGTTACCAAAGTTCAAGGAAGCGCACCACAAATTCAGTTTCAAGTTACGCCGGAAATGTTACCCAATGCAGCCATTGAAGCTATCTTAGTCAGGCAAGGTAAACCCATAAGCCAAGTGGAAGCAGGAAGTTTAGATAACTTGGTGAAAATTGGTTTTACACCTTTTAAAGTTAACTTAGAAGATAAGTATTTAAAACTGCAAGTTAAGCCAGTGCAAACATCATTAGAACCTGGTGCAGAAGAAACAGTACAACTGGAACTGAAGGATAATCAAGGTAATCCCACCAAAGGACAGTTTACAGTCATGGTGGTAAATGAAGCGGTGTTACAACTTTCTGGTTATCGTCCGCCAGATTTGGTAGATACAGTTTATGCAGAACAGACAATATCTACCCGCTTTAGTGATAATCGTCCAGATGTCATATTACAACCGCAAGATGTAGCTAAACCCAAAGGTTGGGGTTATGGCGGTGGTTTCTCAACTGGTGCAGCAAATACTCGCACTCGCACTGATTTTAAAGCCTTAGCTTACTACAACGGTTCTGTCCTTACCGATGCAAATGGTAATGCACAGATAACTTTTAAATTGCCGGATGATTTAACTACATGGCGAATTATGGCTGTGGCCACTGATGGAAATCTGCGTTTCGGGAATGAGGACGCGACGTTTATCACCACAAAGCCACTGCTAACTAATGCCATCTTGCCACAGTTTGCTCGTCCAGGCGATCGCATTCTCGCGGGTTTATCCGTTACCAACAACACCGGGAATACAGGAAACCTCTCAATTAATGGCGAACTTAGCGGTAATGTGAAGTTTGCTGACAAAAACCCCACAGCGAATTCTTTGCAAACCAAAGCTGAATCTGCAACTCACGCTTATCGTTTTCCAATGGTGGCAGATAGTGTGGGAGCTGGTAAAGTTCGCTTTACCACTCAACTAAATGGTACAGCCGCAGACGCTTTTGAAGTTCCTTTGGAAATTAAGCCAGTTGAAATTACTGAAGAAGTCGTTGAATCTGGTGTAACTGAGAAACAGGTAAAAATTCCCCTGAATGTTGATAAAAATACCTTCCCCGATGCGGGAGGTTTAGATATTCAGTTGGCGAGTAGCTTGATACCGGAAATTAAAGCACCAGCAAAGCAGGTTTTAGAAGATAATGATTTGCCATTCACAGAACCGGCGGCTAGTCAATTAATGATTGCGGCTAATCTGCAAACTATCGCCCAAAAATATGGTCAAACATTTGCAGAATTTAATCCTAGCCAACAAGCTAATTTAGCAATCGAACAATTACAAAAGCTTCAAATAGCTGATGGTGGTTTTGCTGCTTTCCCCGGACAAGAAAAATCCGACCCTTGGATTTCTTCTTATGCAAGTGAATCTTTGGTAAAAGCAAGTCAAGTATTCCCGAATTTAGTTGATTCTGGAATGCTGTCTCGCCTCAAAACTTATCTGCAAAAAGTTCTGGCGAATCCTGGGGAATATGACTTTTGTAAACAACTACTATGCAAAAGGCAACTGCAACTTAACGCTTTAATCGCTTTATCAGATTTAGGAGATAAACGCAATACTTTCCTCACAGATATTTATGAACAGCGCAATAACTTTGATTTAGTAACTCAAATTAAACTAGCGCGATACTTCTCTCAATTCCCAGAATGGCAAAATGAATCTCAACAATTAGTAAACAAGCTCCAACAAAGTATATATGAAACTGGTCGTACAGCAGTTGTGAGTTTCCCCAGCAGTTGGGGATGGATGAGTTCATCTACAACGACGCAAGCGCAAGCTTTACGCTTATTTATCACCAAACAAAGTAAACCAGAAGTTATAGATAAGTTATTCCAAAGTCTTCTGGCACTACGACGGGATGGTACATGGCAAACTAATTATAATAATGCTCAAGCTTTAACAGCTTTGGTAGATTATAGTCAATTGCAACCCACACCACCTAACTTTGTTGCCACTGTGCAATTAGCTGGTAATAAGTTAGGAGAAAATCGCTTTGAAGGTTACAAAAATCCTAGCTTACAACTAATTGTGCCGATGAATCTATTACCTCGTGGGCGTAATGATTTAACGCTGCAAAAAGCAGGTAATGGCACTTTGCACTATCTGGTTGCTTATAATTATCGCTTGCAAGGAAATCAACCAGGAAGATTTAACGGGTTACGCATAACGCGAGGAATTAGTCAAGTAAATGAAGAGAAAGTTTTACAAAAAACGGGAATTTACGCTTTCGATAAACCCTTGACTTTAGCTTCTGGACAGGTGTTTGATATTGGTTTAGAAATTATCACCGATCGCAGCGTGGATCATATAGTAATTAAAGATCCGCTACCAGCAGGTTTTGAGGCGGTGGATGCAAGTTTTCAAACTACCACGGCTGCATTACAAGCAAAAGCCGATAACTGGGAACTTGGCTTTAGAAATATCTACCGCGATCGCATTATCGCCTACGCTGACCACTTGGAACCAGGAGTTTACAGCTTGCATTACTTAGTCCGTTCTGTCACTCCTGGGACATTTTCTTGGCCTGGTGCAGAAGTTCATCTACAATATGCACCAGAAGAATTTGGGCGTACTGCTGAGTCTACATTGATATTGGAGGATGGGAAGTAATCATTGTCTGCGATCGCATGACTTCCACTGTAATCAAGTACAATCAAGCTAATCACGGTAAGATTCACTCTGTTTAGCTTGGATAAATCCCAAGAATTAATATTAACTAAATTAGGAGAAGGGCTACCTGCTATAACTCCATCTTTTGGAGCAGCTTTAGCAGAAGCTTGTGCAGTATGTTTGGATGAACAAGGTCATTTGCAGGGTGTAGAATTTAGCAGTAAATGGAAATTTCATTACCACCTTCAGACTCTATTGGCAACCTGTTACACAGCAAATGCTGCGCTGTTGGAATGATGAAGAGTTTACCACAGAATAAGCAGCCTATGGTACTGCTTTTATGCTGATCAGACAATTGACTGAGTTTACAGTGATTGAGCGATCGCGTAAAGGCACTGGATTTGATTATTGGTTAGGTAGCGAAGAAGAAACAGGTGAACTTCCGTTTCAAAATAAAGTCCGGTTGCAAGTTCCAGGTATACGTAAAGCGGATACAGCATTTACGGCTGTTATGAGGTACAATAGCAGCAACTAGCAAACCAGTTTCTTAAATGTTGAGGATTTATCTAAGTCTAGTGCGACTGAGATGAGTTTCTCAGCCATTTCTGTTGTAGTTGGAGCAAAAATGCGTAAAATGGATTAATGGATTATTGTAAGAAACAAACAAAACTCGGTAGCTAATATGTATGATAGCTATCGAGTTTAGTTAGAAATATAGAACCTGGCATCGAGCTATTTTTGCGTAGGGCGACCCCTAAACTATCGTTGCCGCAACAGCGTTTCACCTCTGAGTTCG